>NZ_JBHSOR010000055.1:0-605 GCF_042656325.1 Rhizobium sp. GCM10022189 | reverse complement strand
ACTGTCAGCTTCTCCTCCCGATAGAGCCGGAAGAGCCGCTTGTGGTTCACAAGGTGACCCTCACGCCTGAGCAGCACATGAAGGCGTCGATATCCAAAGCGGCGGCGTTCATGCGCCAGCGCCTTCATCCGCTCGCGAAGATCATGGTCATCACTGCGCCTGGTTTCGTAGCGGATCGTCATCCGGCAAAGGCCCATGGCTTTACACGCCCGCCGTTCGCTCATCTGGTGGTGACCCATCAGATGCGCAACAGCTTTCCGCTTTGCTGCGGGCGTCACCACTTCTTTCCCAAAAGGTCTTTCAAAGCAACATTGTCGAGCATCGCATCCGCCAAAAGCCGCTTCAGCTTCGTGTTCTCGTCTTCCAGCGTCTTCAGCCGCTTGGCCTCGGACACGTCCATGCCGCCGTATTTGGCTTTCCACTTATAGATGCTGGCATCGCTGACACCGTGCTTGCGGCAAAGCTCCGAGACCGGCGTGCCAGCCTCGTGCTCCTTCAGAATCCCGATGATCTGTTCGTCTGTGAAACGGTTGCGCTTCATTCCCTGGTCCTCTCAATGGGCCAGAGCTTACTTCAAAATGGATTATTTCAACGGGGCAAGGTCA
>NZ_JBHSOR010000054.1:0-512 GCF_042656325.1 Rhizobium sp. GCM10022189 | reverse complement strand
CCGTCCAGCGTGTCGTTGCCGGCACCGCCGATGATCGTGTTGACCAGGGCATTGCCCGTCCCGGCAAAATCGCCGGTGCCGGTGAAGGTCAGGTTCTCGACATTGGCGATGTTGGTCAGCGCATAGGCAGAAAGCGCCGTCTTGATCAGATCCGTGCCTTCGTTGGCAGCTTCGGTCACGACATCGGCAAGATCGTCGACAACATAGGTATCGTTGCCGGCACCGCCGATCAGCGTATCGGCCCCCGCCTTGCCGTCCAGCGTGTCGGCACCCGCCGCACCCCTGATCGTGTTGGCAAGGCTGTTGCCCGTTCCGATGAAGGCCACCGTGCCCGTATAGGTCAGGTTCTCGATGTTGTCGGCAAGCGTATAGGTCGTCGACCCAGCCCTCACCGTATCGATTCCTCCGCCGGCACTTTCGGTAACGACGTCGCCGGCGACATCCACGATATAGGTATCGTCACCCGCTCCGCCGATCAGCGTATCGGCGCCGGCGCCGCCATTCAGCGTGTC
>NZ_JBHSOR010000053.1:0-533 GCF_042656325.1 Rhizobium sp. GCM10022189 | reverse complement strand
GGCTCATCCACGGTTGTAGCCGGAGGGAGAACGGGCGACGCCGCCACGCCTCTTGCCGGGTGGCCACCCGGCAAGAGGCTCAGTCGCTTCTTTCGCACAAAATCATCAATGTGCAGATACAAGGGAGGTTGGGGTGGGCCTCCGGGCAGGACGGTGGCGAGGGATGGGTGAGGCACGGGAATGAGGTGGTTGGGGTGGGCCGCGCGGCAGGACGGTTGCGAGGGCTGGGCGAGGCGCCGTCGGGGTGGGCCTTCCGGCAGGACGGTTGCGGGGGATGGCTGAGGCATTGCTGGGTGGCGCTGAAAGGGCCGTGTCGGGTGGTGGAGGCTGCGGCGGTCTTTGCCGCCATGCCCGACGCCTGCTTTGGGCAGCGACGCTCCCCTCCCCACCCTCATCCCTGTGCTTGTTGTAAAGCCCGGAAACATACCTGACAGATGTTCGGAGACATACCTGACAGTCAGTCCTGGCTTTTGAGGTTGATTTTTGCGACCTGCGTTGCGCCGAAGAAGACGCCGTAGAGACCGTCTTGCTGG
>NZ_JBHSOR010000052.1:5914-6090 GCF_042656325.1 Rhizobium sp. GCM10022189 | reverse complement strand
TGGCTCATCCACGGTTGTAACCGCAGGGGGAACGGGCGACGACGCCACGCCTCTTGCCGGGTGGCCACCCGGCAAGAGGCTCAGTCGCTTCTTTCGCACAAAATCATCAATGTGCAGATACAAGGGAGGTTGGGGTGGGCCTCCGGGCAGAACGGTTGCGAGGGATGGGTGAGGCG
>NZ_JBHSOR010000052.1:0-5904 GCF_042656325.1 Rhizobium sp. GCM10022189 | reverse complement strand
TGGGAGTCATTCACCGCGCGGACGCGCGGTGGCTGGATTCCTGTGACAGGCACAGGAATGAGGGAGGTTGGGGTGGGCCTCCGGGCAGAACGGTTGCGAGGGATGGGTGAGGCACTGTTGGGGTGGGCCTCGCGGCAGGACGGTTGCGAGGGCCGGGCGAGGCATTGCTGGGTGGCGCTGAAAGGGCCGTGTCGGGTGGTGGAGGCTGCGGAAGGCCTCTGCCGCGATGCCTGACGCCTGCTTTGGGCGGCGACGCCCCCTCCCCACCCTCATCCCTGTGCCCGTCACAGGGATCCAGCCTGCCCAAGTCCTTGGGCAGGAGAGACTCGTTTGCCTGCCGTATATGGGAGTCATTCACCGCGCGGACGCGCGGTGGCTGGATTCCTGTGACAGGCACAGGAATGAGGGAGGTTGGGGTGGGCCTCCGGGCAGAACGGTTGCGAGGGATGGGTGAGGCACTGTTGGGGTGGTTGGGGTGGGCCTTCCGGCAGAGCGGTTGCGAGGGATGGGTGAGGCGCTGTTGGGGTGGCGGTGAGAGGGCCGTGTCGAGTGGTGGAGGCTGCGGCGGTCTTTGCCGCCATGCCCGACGCCTGCTTTGGGCGGCGACGCCCCCTCCCCCACCCTCATCCCTGTGCTTGTCACAGGGATCCAGCCTGCCCAAGTCCTTGGGCAGGAGAGACTCGTTTGCTTGCGGCATATGGGAGTCACTCACCGCGCAGACGCAAGCTGGCTGGATTCCTGTGACGGGCACAGGAATGAGGGAGGTCGGGGATAGCTCACCGCGTCCCAACGGCCTCCTCTGCCGAACAATCACCCCCGCAAGAACTGCGAGCCGCTGTCGAAACTCAGCCCCGGAAAAATCTTCCCCGTCAGGTCCTCGGCCGACACATCGAACTGCCGGTAGAGCATCGCCGCCGCAAGCTCGCGCACGTCGGCCGTCGGCATCAGGTCGCGGTCATCCAGCAGCGCCCCGTCGCCAAGCCCCGGCCATTTGCCGAGAATGCGCCCGCCGTCGATAGCCCCGCCGGCCAGCACCGCGCAGCCGCCGGTGCCGTGATCCGTCCCGGAAGAACCGTTCTCGCGCACCGTGCGGCCGAATTCCGTCATGGCAAGCACCACCGTCTTCGACCAGACATCCGGCCCCATCGTCGCCTTCAGCGTCGTGATCGCCTGCGCCAGATCCTGCACCGGCCGCCTGAACTGGCCGAGCTGGCCGACATGCGTATCCCAGCCGGTGATGGAGAAGCTGGCGATGCGGTAATCGCCCTTCAGCATGTTGCCGGCGAGAGCGGCGACGTCGCCGATCTTCTCGCCGCGCTCCCCGGAAGGTTCCGACAGCATCGCCGCACTGTCGGCCCGCATCGCCTCGTCCATCGCCTTCGCGAAGGCCGGATCGCCGGCATAGAGCCGCATCAGGAACTGCATCTCGTCCTTGGCCGGCCCGAGATTGGAATCCGAGGCCCAGACATCGACATTGTTCGGCCCGGTCAGGATCAGCTCGGTGGACGTGTTGACGTCGATCGCCTTGCGCGCAGCCGGGCGCGGCATGACGGCGAGCGCCCGGTTGAGCCAGCCGGTCTTTTCCTCGGCCACATGCTCGCCGCCCGATTCCAGCATGTCCTGCCCGTCGAAATGGCTGCGCTGGTCGCGGTAGGGCGTGGAAACGGCATGCACGAAGGCAAGCTCCCTCGCCTTCCACAGCGGCATCAGGCCGGCCGCCGCCGGATTGAGCCCGAAGTGGCCGTCGAGATCGAGAAGCCCCCTGTCGGGCGTGAGCGCGAGCGTGGGCCGCAGCGCCGCAAAGCCGGCATCGCCATAGGGCTGCACGAGATCGAGCCCGTCCATCGCCCCGCGCAGCACGATCGTCACGAAACGGTTGTCGCCGGGCATCGCCGCGAAGGTGACGGGCGTAAGGATGGGGGCTGCGGCAAGACAGCAGGCGGAGGCGAGGAAACCGCGGC
This sequence comes from Rhizobium sp. GCM10022189, assembly GCF_042656325.1. Taxonomy (NCBI): domain Bacteria; kingdom Pseudomonadati; phylum Pseudomonadota; class Alphaproteobacteria; order Hyphomicrobiales; family Rhizobiaceae; genus Rhizobium; species Rhizobium sp. GCM10022189. Next base: position 3,943 of record NZ_JBHSOR010000052.1, on the reverse strand, counting down.
GCGAAAGCGTAAAGCCTGTCATGACGGAGATCCTTATCGGCGGTTGAATTCGGGGGAATCGAGCACCAGCGTCAGCCCGCTCGTCCGGCTCGGCGCCTGCGAGACGACGCGGATCGTCTCGTCGCGGGCGGCATCGGCAAGCGTGGCCTTCAGGAATTGCCGCGGATCGGCATCCCTGCCGAACTGGGCGCTGGCGCGCCGCGCCCAGGCAAGCCGTTCGGAAAGCTGGCTGGCGGTGATCCAGGCGGAAAAACTCTCCTCGAAACCGGCCGGGCTCGGCGGCAGCCATGTCGGCTGGCCCATGCGCCGCAGCGCGCCCTGCCCGAGCGCGCGCGCCGTCTGGAAGGCCTTGCGCCGCTTGATGCGCGCCTCGTCCTCCGGGCCGGGCGGCGCCTGCATGGGCTGCTGGCCGGCGCCCGCATCCTTCCTCTGCGCCATGGCGGCCATGTCGTCGCCGTCGGCATCGTCCTGCCGGTAGGCCTGCATGAAGGCCGCGACGTCGCCGGCGCCGGCCCCGCTATCCAGTGCCCGAAGCCCGCTGACGATATAATCGAAAGGCTGGCGCGCCTTGGCGCCCTCGTTTGCCCAGGCGGCGGGATGGTCGAGCATGGCGCGGTAGACGGCGGTCAGGTCGCCATCCGTCTTCATCCAGGCCTCGCTCATGGCCGCGATCATCTCCTGCGGCGGCTGGTCGGAGACGAAATGCACCGCGAGCTTGCGGCTGATATGCCCGGCCGTCTTCGGATGCACGGCGAGATCGTCGAGCATGGCGAGATAATCGCCGCGTGTGCGCTTCGCCCCGCCATAGCCGACGCCGAGGACCCGATGTTCGCCGGGTTCGGAAATCTGCGGCCGGAAGGCCGTCTGCATCTGCTGCTGGTCGACCGTCAGCCCGGTCAGCACCATCGCCGCCGCGCGCACGTCGGCCTGCGTATAACCGCTGCCGGCACCCAGCGTGTGCAGTTCCAGAAGCTCGCGGCCGAGATTTTCGTTCAGCCCCTTGTTGCGCCGCATGCCGCCGCTGGAATCCGGCCCCAGCGATTGCGCCTGATCGAGATAGATGAGCATGGCAGGATGCGCGGTGGCGGCGCGCAGCAGCGTCGCGAACCTTCCGCCCATGAAGGGCCGGATCGCCTCGGCCTCATAGAGCGGCACGATCAGCCGCATCGGCACGCTCTTGGCGGCGCTGGTGGAAAAATGGTTGGTCCAGAACGTCGCCAGCCGCTCGTTGAACCCGTCGGGCGAAAGCACCGCCTGCATCAGCCGCGCATTGGCATCCATCTGGAACAGAAGCTGCGCGCGCCGCTGCAGGGCGCGCCGCTGCTGCCGGCGCGCGAGATCGTCGCCGCCGGCCTGCCGGATCTGTCTCAGCCGGTCCTGCAGGTCGAGGATTTCCGCCTGCCGCGCCGCGACGCCGCCCACGGGAAAACCCGGCACGGCAGCCGCGCCGCGGCCGACCTGCGCAATCAGCTCATCCTTCGTCTGCGCCAGCGCCTCGCCCGGCCGCAGCCCGTAGCCGAAGCGGATCGCCGCCATCGTCGGAAAAGACAGGCTCATGACCGTTCACCTCTTCATCACCGGATGGTGACAGGGTCTCAGCCAATTGCGACGCCACGGTGTAGGAAATGCGGCGATTTCCCGACATGGACGATTTGTAATCTGTTGAAATCGTTGGAGACTATGCCCGGAAGATGAAGGACGCCCCAACCGCGATCAGCGCAAAACCGATCGCATGGTTCCAGGTCAGGTTCTCGCCCAGCCAGAAGATCGAGAAACCGGAAAAGACGATGAGCGTGATGACTTCCTGCATCGTCTTCAGCTGCGCCGTCGAATAGACCGTGGAGCCGATGCGGTTGGCCGGCACCGCCAGGCAATATTCGAAGAAGGCGATGCCCCAGCTGGCAACGATGGCAATGAAGATCGCGCTGCCCTTGTGCTTCAGGTGGCCGTACCAGGCGAAGGTCATGAAGATATTGGAGGCAAAGAGCATGATCACCGGCCAGAAGGCGGCCGGATTGAGCGAAAAGGGCATGGTCGATCCTGTGGGCTGATCCTGCGGATGAATTGCGAACGGGTGAAACACGAGCCTTTTACCCGCGCCTTGCGGGCAATCAAGTCTCCAGGCCCATATTGCCCTGCCGGCCGCATTATTGGGATGAGCGATAAAGACGCGGGCCGGACATGTCCTGCGGCGGCTCGCCCTCCACCATCACCTTGTTGCGCCCGCCCTCCTTGGCCGCATAGAGCGCCCTGTCGGCGCGCGCGATCTGCTCGTAGAGGGAATGGTCGGCGGCACTCGCGCCGGCCACGCCGAAGCTTGCCGTGATCCCGCCGGCCGGCTTGCGCTCGACCGCCGCAAAGGCCAGCCGCACCCGGTTGGCGAAATCGGCGGCGGCCACCAGCGGCGTGGAAGGCAGGAAGACCACGAATTCCTCGCCGCCGAAACGCGCCGCAAGGCCGCCCTCCGGCAGCCGCGCCTCCAGTATCCCGGCAAAGGCGCGGATCATCTCGTCGCCGGGGCCATGGCCGAACGTGTCGTTCACCCATTTGAAATTGTCGATGTCGCAGATGATGACGGCCCCTTCCGCCCCCTTGCGCTCCCCGGCCAGACGGTCGAAGCCGCGCCGGTTCAGCATGCCGGTCAGCGGATCGCGCTCGGCCGCGTCGCGATGGGCGATGATCGTGTCGAACGTCGCGGCCGCCAGCGCAGACAGCGCAAAGACCAGCGCCAGAACCGATGCCGAGGCCTGCATGGCGAAGGCATATTGCGACGCGATGAAATCTTCGTGCCCGCCATAGGAGGGCACGACGAAGACGAAGACGACGTTGCGGACCACCGTATCGGCCACCACGAGGCCGGAGACGGCGACGAGCACCCTGTCTGCCGCATGGCGCATCCGTTTCAGGCTGGCGACGATCGCAAAGGCAAGCAGCGCCGCGCAGCCGAAATCGTCGAGCAGGAATTCAGCCGGAATGCTTCCGCGCACCAGCACCGCATAAAGGATGCCGGCGTAAACCGCCCCGGCAAAACCCAGACGCAGCGCCAGCCGCGACGGCTGCCCGAAACGGGCAAGCAGCGCGCCGCCATAAAAGACGAAGGAAATGAGGAAGAGCGCATCGGCAACCAGCGAGGCCCTGCGCTCGCCAAGCAGCCCGTCGACCAGCGGCACGCAAAAGGCCGCCGCCGCGACCAGATAACCCGGCCCCCACAACGTCGCCTCCCGCGACCCGAAGCGGCCGACGATCAGAAAGGTGCAGCCGAAAATCAGCATCATGACCGGCAGCAGGAAGGCGAAATTACTATCCATGTATCCTCGCGGCGGGACGTGGCACGGAACCGGCGCAGCCACGCAAGCTAGGGCAATGATCTTAAGAAAGAAAAAACCGGCCGGGGCAAGAAACCGGACCGCGATCGACCCTGCCGCCGCGCCCGCAGCCGCAGGGAAAGGCCGGCAGCCGACTTGCGTCTGCAAGCCGAAGAGACTCCTGAAGAACAGACCGCTCGCCGCATGCCAGGAGGGAGGAAGCCGGCTGCTCTCCCGCGTATTCGCCAGCACTGCGAGCTTGCCGCGAGAACAAGAGTCTTCCGCCGCGTGGACACGCGGCTGCTGGATCCCTGTGACAGGCACAGGGATGAGGTGGTTGGGGTGGGCCTCGCGGCAGAGCGGTTGCGAGGGCTGGGCGAGGCACTGCTGGGTGGCGGTGAAAGGGCCGTGCCGGGTGGAGGAGGCTGTGGAAGGCCCCTTGCCGCCATCCCCGACGCCTGCCCGACGCCGGCTTTGGGCAGCGACGCTTCCCTCCCCACCTCATCCCTGTGCTTGTTGTACGGCCTTGATACATACCTGACAGATGTTCGGAGACATACCTGACACTTCCGAGATGGTTTCTCGGGAGGTTTGGATGGTTTGGCGGTCGAGGTCTGTTGTGGATGAGCGTTTGGAAT
>NZ_JBHSOR010000051.1:0-58733 GCF_042656325.1 Rhizobium sp. GCM10022189 | reverse complement strand
GAAGGCGCTGGCGCATGAACGCCGCCGCTTTGGATATCGACGCCTTCATGTGCTGCTCAGGCGTGAGGGTCACCTTGTGAACCACAAGCGGCTCTTCCGGCTCTATCGGGAGGAGAAGCTGACAGTGCGCAAACGTGGCGGTCGGAAGCGAGCGATCGGGACACGAGCGCCAATGCTGATCCCGCTTGCCCTCAATGATCGTTGGTCGCTGGACTTCGTCTCGGATCAACTCACTGACGGACGCAGGTTCCGAGTGCTTACGGTCGTGGACGATTGCACCAGGGAGTGCCTGGCACTCATCGCCGATACCTCACTTTCCGGTCTTCGGGTTGCCCGTGAGCTTGACCGGATCATCGAGGCGCGTGGCAAGCCAAAGATGATCGTCAGCGGCAATGGCAGCGAGTTCACCAGCAACGCGATCCTGCAATGGACGGACCGGACCAAGGTGGAATGGCACTACATCGCACCCGGCAAGCCGATCCAGAACGCCTTCATCGAAAGCTTCAATGGGCGGCTGCGAGATGAACTCTTGAATGAGACCCTCTTCTCGTCACTGACGCACGCTCGATCAGCGCTTTCAAACTGGCGCCGCGATTACAACGATCATCGACCGCATTCCGGCCTCGGCTGGCTGACACCTGCCGAGTTCGCTCAGACCATCAACCCGCGACGTGATGCGGTGCTGCGCAGCCGGAATGGCTCCGCACCGCAACCCGCCGCTACCGCCCCGAACACAGCAACCCAGAACCGCTGGAGCGAACTCAAAACCGGATAAAACTTGGGGGCAAGGTCACCGGTAAACAAGCCCGCATCCCTGCAAGTTTCTTGTGGTCTCCAACTCAGTGAAACCAGCAGGTTGCAAAGAAAAAGCGCGTCCGAGAACGAAAAGCGGAACCGGCCGGAATAAAACGACAGCTCCGTTGTCCACGTTCATGAAACCGCTCTGCATGAAAGGGAGCCCCCATGAACGTGCCTCCCCGAAAGGGATTATTTCCGCTGGCAGCAACGATCTTCGTGATCCTGTCCGCCTCAGCCCTTGCCGACGATCCGGCGTCGCATCAACACGCGCCCGCCTCGCCCACGGACGAGACGCCGTTCCTGGCGGAAAACGATGCGGCTATGACGAAGATGATGAACGATATGGCGGTCAGGCCAACAGGCGACGTCAACAGGGATTTCGTCGAGATGATGATCCCCCATCATCAGGGCGCGATCGACATGGCGCAGGCCTATCTGCGCTACGGCAGCAACGAGCAGCTCAAGCGCATCGCCCAGGAAATCATCGTCGATCAGCAACAGGAAATCGCCGCGATGCGTCTGTCGCTTGGCGATCCGCTTCCGCCTTCGGCTCCGGCGCCGACCCAGGTTTCCCCGCAGAACTCTCTCCCCTCCGGCGCCGGCATGTCGATGATGCCGACGATGGATCCGAACATGAAAATGGGCAATTGAAAGGACCCTGTCATGAAGTCCAGCCTCCTCGTTCTCAGCCTTCTCGCCGGCACGATACTGGCGCCCGCCGCAAGTTTTGCCGGCCAGGCGCCGGGTGCTGCCTCCGATCCGGATATTCCGGTCAGCAGCAAGGATCGTGTCTATGCGGCCGAACAATTCTCCAACACGGTTTCGGTCACCGATCCGTCCACCAACAAGCTGCTCGGCGTCATCCGTCTCGGCGATCCGCAGCCGGGCAATCTGAGCCCGCTCTATCGTGGACAGGTCCTGGTTCACGGCATGGGCTTTTCGCCGGATCACAGGACGCTGGCCGTCGTTTCGATCGGCTCGAATTCGGTGACGTTCATCGACACGGCAACCAATGCCGTAAAACACACGACCTATGTGGGGCGCTCGCCGCATGAAGCGTTTTTTACGCCGGATGGCAGCGAGGTCTGGGTCACGGTTCGCGGCGAGGATTACATCTCCGTCATCGACGCGCATACCTATGAGGAGAAGCTGCAGATCAAGGTGCCGGCCGGGCCGGGCATGCAGATCTTCTCGCCGGACGGCAAATACGGCTACGTCTGCTCTTCGTTCAACCCGGAAACCGTCGTCGTTTCCGTCGCCGATCACCAGATCGTCGGCCACATCAAGCAGGAAAGCCCCTTCTGCCCCAATATTGCCGCGACGCCCGATGGCAAGCAGGTCTGGTTCACCCTGAAGGATATCGGCAAGACGCAGGTCTTCAACGCCGAGGCGCCTTTCGATCTGATCAAGACGATCGATACCGGACCGATCACCAACCATGTCAACATCGTTCACAACGCCAACGGCGATTTTGCCTACATTACCGTTGGCGGCCTCAACCAGGTGAAGGTCTATCGCACGGACAATTTCGAGCAGGTCGCGACGATCCCCGTCGGCAATCTTCCGCACGGTGTCTGGCCATCAGGCGATGGTACGCGCGTCTATGTGGGGCTCGAAAACGCCGACGCACTCGCAGCGATCGATACGCTGACAAACAAGGTGATCGCCACGATACCGATCGGCCAGGCTCCGCAGGCCGTCAACTATGTTCCGGATGCGGTGCCTGAGGGCAATGGCATGGAGAACCTTCAGCCGCTCGGCATCGCCGGCCAGGTGGCGCATCTTGCCCTGCGCGCGCCGAAGTCGGAAGGCGTTGCGCCAACGAGCGTCTCCCTTTTCGATCAGGGTCTGTCGCAGGTGCTGCAGGCATCCGTGACGGGGCTGGAGCCCAGGAAGCCTTACATTCTTGCGCTCTCCACCCGGGCCGACGGTACGGGCGATCTTCAGCCTCTGGCATCGTTCATGACGAATCCGGCCGGCTCGGCGATCGTCAACGCCGTCGGTCCGATCAGGCAGATCGTCCAAAGCAGCGAGAAGGCCGAGCGCCGCTATCTCGTCGTCGCCCTGGCGGGTCAAAAAGGACCGGGCGAAGTCGTCCAGATCGAAGCGAAGTAAATCCCTTCCGCCCGCCGCCTGTGCTAGGGTGGCGGGCGAAGCTCCTGAAGGTAAGCCTCATGAGTGACATTCTGCAGCTTGTCGAACCGATGATCCCCGCACTCCGCCGCTACGCGCGCGGCTTGCTGAAAGACGTAACGGCCGCCGACGATCTCGTTCAGGATTGCCTGGAGCGGGTTATTGCCCATTGGCATCATCGCCGAAACGACGATCCGCGCACCTGGATCTTCGCTATCCTTCATAATCTAGCGGTCAACCGGTTGAAACGGACGGCACGCCGCGGCGAACATCTGCCCTTCGAGAAGGTGGATGAACGCGTTCTTGCCCGGCAGCCGACGCAGGAAGACAATCTGATGAGCCGCGACATCCTTCAGGCGCTGGAGCAGCTTCCCGAGGAGCAGCGCAGCGTGCTGCTGCTGGTATCGGTCGAGGATCTGTCCTATTCGCAGACGGCGGAAGTGCTGGCCATCCCGATCGGCACCGTCATGTCGCGCCTGTCGCGAGCGCGCGAGCGGTTGCGGCAGATATTGGAGAACCCGGGCAAGGCAGCACAGGGGCCGGCGGCCCATCTTCGGAGAGTAAAATGAGCGTAAAACCGATCACCGAGGATGATCTTCACGGATTTGTTGACGGTGCGCTGGACGAAACGCGCGAAGCCGAGGTTTCCGCCTATCTCGAGACGCATCCCGAAATCGCTGCGCGAATTGACGGCTACGGCAGGCAGCGGCTCGATCTGCGGGCTGCGCTCAACCCGGTTGCAGACGAGCCAGTTCCGAGCCGGCTGAACCTGAGCCATCTGATGGAAGTGCGCAAGCAGAGCAGGCTCCCCGTCTGGCGTATGGCGGCGGCCGCTGTCGTTCTCCTTGTCGCCGGCGGTTCCGGCGGCTGGATGCTGCATGGCATGTACAGGCAGCCGGGCGAGGGCATGGTGGCGCTGGCCAACGAGGCAACCGACAGTTTCGCCACCTATGCATCTGACAGGATGAGGCCGGTCGAAATCCGCGCCGACAATATGGCCGAGCTTGTCGACTGGGCGACGGCGCGCATGGGCCGCAAACCGATCCTGCCGGACCTTTCCAACTCGGGCTATCGTCTGATGGGCGGCAGAATGATCTCGACGGCGCATGGCGCCGGATTGATGCTGATGTATGACGACGATCGCGGAACGCGGCTCGTCATGCTGACGCGCCCCATGCTCGTTGATCAGAATAGACCTATGGCGCCGCATGAGCAGGGCAATGTCGAGGGCTGGAGCTGGGCGTCGGGCGGCATGGGCTATAGTCTCGTCGGCGCCCTGCCGGCCGATCGTTTGCATCCGATTGCCGACGATATCAGGCTGCAGACCGAGACCGGTGCCTGAATTTTCCGCCGATGCATGCCGCGCAAAGGGCGCATGCCGCCCTGCGGCAACGATGGCGTGAAACGAAAATTTCAGTGCATGCGGGGGCGGCGTTTCTCGCCGCCGCGCTTTCGTGGCAATCCCATCATGCCTTCGGGAATCTGTTCGTCGGCTGCCAGTGCCGCATTATGCTGGCGTAGACGCTCGAGCGCCACCGAAGCAAGCTGGCTGTAGGGAACGGCAGCCGGATCGTCGGTATGGATATCCTGGATCGCCGCAAGAACCGCCTCCGCTTGTGCAAGGCGGCGCGTTGCGATGAGGGCGACCCCTTCCTTGTAGCGCGCCTGCACCGCATGGGGCGCCTGCTCGCCGATGCGGCGGAAGGTCACGATCGCATCCTCATAGAGTTTCAGCGCCAGTTGCGTATCGCCAAGGCGAAGTGCGATCGGCAATGGCTCGGCCGCGCGCTCCAGCAGCGACTGATAGGCGGCAAGGGCCTCGGTCAGCTTTCCCCGGTCGAACAGCAGGTTGGCAAGGCCGAATTCGGCGCCGGTATGGCCGGGCGAGGACTGCAGAACCTGGGTGAAGACGATCTCCGCTTTCCCCTTTTCCCCTTTCTGATACATGTCGAGCGCCTGCTTGTAGACATAGTTGACGCTGCGCGGATGCAGGACGCCGCCGAGGTTGCGTCCGTCGCGAGTCCTGAAGAGCGTATAGCTGATCCGCCGCTCGTCGGCGCCGAACACATATTTGTACGGTTCGTTTCCGCGCAGGAAATCGTAGGCCCGGAAGCCCGCCTCGATCGCCCGGCGGATGCAGTATCCGTGCAGCACAAGGCCGGGAGACGGCGTCTTCCAGTTCTCGTCCCGGCCGGTGATATAAAAGAGGATCGTTTTCTTCGGGCGGTCGATGATGTTGGCGAGCGCGCCGAGCGGCTGTTCGCCCAACCAGAAGACCGGGACCTCGAGCGTGCCGCTCTTGAAACAGTCCATCAGCATTTCGCGGGTGGAATTGATGAGCCGCTCGGTCCGCTCCGGTCCTTTGCGCTCCGTCCATCGCTTGCGCCAGAAATCGAAGAGAATCGTGAGGTCCCGGTCGATGGTTGCGGGCGTCGCCATGGTAATCCGGTAGCCTTCGTCGCCATCGAGCTTGCGCAGGAAGCGGCGCAGCTTCTGGCGCGTCTGGCTGCTCATCTTCTGCTCCAGATAGTCGTCCCAGCTTCCCGGCAGGAAGACGACCGGGCAGATCGTATTGTCGATATTGTCCGGGCTGGTCGGGGCGTTGTCACGGAACATGACGAGCGGCCCCTGCAGGGCCAGGATCATCTTTTCCCGCCGCTCCGGCGGCCCGTTGAAATGCTCCAGCCGGAGATGCGTCCAGTTCTGCTGCTTGAGGTATGCGGCAAAGCCGTCAATGGCTTTCTGTTCGTAGCCGGGCATGACGATGAAACCGGTATAATCGGCCGAATAGTTTCCGCCCATGACGATTTCGTCGTAGAAAAGCCCGCTCTGGGCATCGAGTTTCGTGAGCAATCTCAGGGGTAGGAATGCGACATAAGGAGCGTCCGGCTCCCGCTCGCGCAGCGCCAGGATGAACCAGCGGCCACGATGCCCGAGAAAGTCTCTCAGCCATGTCCAGGAAAGGAAATGCTGGGCGTCCGGATCGTCCCTGTAGACCTGATCCCAGTTGTCGCGGACGGCGTCGATGCCGGCTACGGTATCAATGATATCGATGCGCATGCCCCCTCCCAATACCCCATACGTAATTCGGGAGATTCCAGTCTAATGAGAAACATCGATCTTCAAATAAACCGTCCGGGTGATTCCTTCAGTCGAAATGGGATTAGCCCAGGGAAGCCGGTTTCGGCCGCCCGAAACTAGAGCGCGACAATTCGCGGGCTTGCGTGGATGAAGGTCCAGAGCGCCTTGCTGATATTGACGATCTCGCCAATGGATTTCTCCAGAAGCTCCATCTCGCGGTCGTCCATCTGTTCGATCTTGCCGTAGCGGATTTCCTTCTCGTCCTCGACGAGCCGCATGAGCTGCGTGCTGGAGATTTCGCCCTTCTCGTCGAAGGAATAGATGCAGTGATTGTACTTGTTGCGCATCTTCGATTCCTTCTTCAGGCGCGACATGGCCGAAAGAACGGCCTTGCGGTCCGCAGCTGGCGTCGAAGGAAGCTTTGCCAGGCGCTCGACAAGATCGATGCGTGCGCGTGTCGTGTTGAGCGTCAGGAACACCACCACCGCCGCTTCCTTCTCGACCTTGAGAAGGTGGGCGATAATATAGATCAGCAGACTTTCTGTATTCGTCCAGACATAGTTCAACCGGCCGACCATCAATAAAACATCCGACATGGCCGGCATGTTGAACTCCCTAGGCTCAACGTTGATGATACCTGGACTATATCAGATCAGTTCGGTGAACGCCTCAGTCATTTCTGCGCTCAGCGTTCCTTGAAGGCGCGGGACATGCTGTCGGCAACCGGCTTGCTCAGATATTCGAAGAAGGTGCGCTCCGAGGTCTGGATCAGCACCTCGGCCGGCATGCCGGGAACCGGGTGGAAGTTGTGAATGCGGGCAATTTCGCTGTCCGGGATCTGCACGCGCACGATGTAGACGTCTTTCACCGACAGACCGGTATTTTCCTCGACCGAGTCTGCCGAAACATAGAAAACCTTTCCTTCGAGAACCGGCGTGGTGCGTCTGTTGAGGGCCGTGAGGCGGATTGCGGCCGTCTGTCCCTCGTGAAGCTGGTCGATGGAGGTACGCAATACCTGCGCCTCCAAGATCAGCGGCACATGAGCCGGCAGAATTTCCATGATCGGCTTTCCGGTGGTGATGACGCCGCCGGCGGTGTGATAGTAGGAGCGGACGACCGTGCCCGACACGGGCGAACGGATGATCGTGCGTTCCAGGACGCCGGCTGCTTCCCTTGCCTGTTCGCGGACGCTGTCGAGATCGGATTCGGCCGTCTCCAAGGCATCGAGTGCTGCCTGCTTGTTGGAGTTGACGGCGATGACCGCTTCCTGGCGGAATTTGGCGATTTCCGCTTCGCTTTCGTTGAGCTCGCCGTTAAGGCGCGAAATATCCCCCATCGCATCGGCAATGGCGCGCTCGATGGCCAGAAGATCGGTCTTGCGCATATAGCCGACCTTGACCAGCCTTTCCTTGGAGTCCCGCTCGTCCGACAGCAGCGCCAGCTGCCGCTCGAAGGATTCGCGCTGCCCCTTGTACCCGTCGAAACGGTATTCCAGCGACTTGATGTTCTTCTCGATGAGGTTCAGCTGTTCCTCGAGCTTGATCCGTTTGCTGTGGAAGACGATGTTCTGGCTCTGGATAATGGCGTTGACGTCCGGATCGCTTGCCTCGGCCATGACGATCTCGGGAATTTTGAACTCGCTTGCCCCCTGCGCTTCTGCCCTCAGCCGCGCCACAACGGTTTCCAGGCGCAGGCGCCTCAGGTTCAACATGCGTTCGTTGGTCAGGGCGGCGGTCTGGTCGAGCGTCAGCAGCACGTCGCCTTCCTTGACGCTTGCGCCTTCGCCGACCATCATTTCCTTGATGATGCCGCCTTCCAGGTGCTGGACCACCTTGTTGTTGCCGGTGGCCACGAAGCTGCCCTGGGCGATGATCGCCGAGGCGAGCGGCGCGGTTGCCGCCCAATATCCGAAACCGCCAAACGAAGCGAAAAGCACCGTCAGGCCGATCATGCTGTGAAAGCGGATCGACCGCGGCACGTCGCCATACCATTCGAGCTGCGGGCCGGCTGTTTCCTGTTTCTTCTTGCCCATGGCCGTTACCCTTCGATACGCGGGGCTTGCTGGCCGTTGCGGCCATTGCCCTTGGAAATTGCTTGCAGCACTTCCATACGTTCGCCGAACATGGCGACCGTGCCGTCCTTAAGCACCATGATCTTGTCCACGCATTGCAGAAGTGCCGGGCGCTGCGTGATCGTCACGGTCGTGATCCCCTGTTTCTTGGCGTGGATCAGTGCTTTTGCGAGCGCTGCTTCGCCCTGGGTGTCGAGGTTGGAATTGGGCTCGTCGAGCACGACGAACTTCGGATCGCCGAAGAAGGCGCGGGCCAGCGCGATGCGCTGCTTCTGGCCGCCCGAAAGCGGCGCCCCGTCGGAAGCCACGACGGTCTCGTAGCCCTGGGGGAAGCCTGCGATCAGCTCGTGTACGTCGGCAAGGACGGCCGCCTCGTAGATCTGCCGGTCTTCGACGTCGTCGCGCATGCGGCAGATATTGGCCTTGATGGTGCCCGGAAACAGCTGCACGTCCTGCGGCAGATAGCCGATGCTTTCCCCGAACTGCCGCTGGTCCCAGTTGCGCAGATCCATGAGGTCGAGGCGTACATTGCCCGAGGTCGGCAGGATCGAGCCCACCAGCATCTTGCCGAGCGTCGTCTTACCGGAGCCGGAATTGCCGATGATCGCCAGCGATTCCCCCTTCTTCAGCGAGAAGGAAATGCCGTTCAGGATCACCTTCTTCTGCGGCGGCGGAACGAAGAGGATCCGTTCCACGTCCAGCCGTCCTTCCGGGTTGGGAAGACGCAGCCGCGGAAAATTGAGCGGCGAGTTCAAAAGCAGGTTCTTGATGCGGCCGTAAGCTGCGATCGATCGGTTAAACTGGTGCCAGCCTTCGATGGCTCCTTCGATCGGGGCCAGCGCGCGGCCGGAAATGATCGAGGCCGCGATGACCATGCCGCCGGTCAGCTCTCCCGACAGCGACAGATGTGCGCCCCAGCCGAGAAGCCCGATCTGCGTGATCATGCGGCAGGCTTTGGAAACGCCCGTAAAGATGATGTTCCGGTCCTGTGCCTGCACATGCGATTTCAGCGAGCCGGCGGTTTCCCGGCCCCACATTTTCACCGCCTCGGGAATCATCGCGAGCGCGTTGATGATCTGCGAATTGCGCGACATGGAATCGAGATGGAAGTTCGCGCGGCTGAGATAGCTGTTGGATTCGGCGAATTGTTTGGCCGTGAATTTCTGGTTCAGGAAAGCGATTACGAACAGCACCGCACAGCAGACCATGATGATGATGCCGAGATGCGGATGCACCAGGTAGACCACGATCACGAAAAGCGGCATCAGCGGCGCGTCGAGGAAGGCGATCAGCGTGCCTGACGTCAGGAAGCTTCGCAGAAGCTGAAGGTCCTGCAGGATCTGGTAGTCCTTGCCGTTCCCGTGCAGCGAGGCGCGCGCCGCCGCGCTCAGGATCGGGGCGCCCAGCTGGACCTCCAGTTCCACGGCGGTTCGCATCAGGATGAAGCGTCGGACGGAATCCAGGAAGGCCTGTATCAGGACAGCCCCCACCACCACGATCGAAAGCATCACCAGCGTGTCGATGGAGCGGCTGGTCAGGACGCGGTCGGAAATCTGGAAGAGGTAGAGCGGGATGGCCAGCAGCAGCACGTTGATCGCGATCGTAAAGACCATCACGATGGCGAGGTTGCGCCTGATGACGGCAATGCCGCGCGCAAGGCTCAAGGCGAAATTCACCGGCTCGCTGCGCTTGTGGAAGCCGCTGGCTCCGCCGCCGCCCCCGCCCCCGCCTCCGCCGAAGTCCGGCTCCTTGCCGCCCCCGCCTCCGCCGCCAGCGCGCAGGCGGCGCTCGTTCTCCTTCACCGGACCGGTGTCGCCCTCGATCGTCCTGGCGAAGGGAATGTCCGGTTTGGCCTTGAGCTCGTCGGCCTCATCGGGCGCCCGCCGTGCCTGAAGGTCTGGTGCCGCCCGCAATTCCTCGGTGGACTGCGGCCGTATTTCCGGCTCTGCGGCACTGACCGCAGGCATGTCGTGGCCGGAAAGCGGCCTGTCGGATCGCATGGTCGGTGTCACGGCTTGCACTTCATCCATTTTTTCCTCAGCGACAGCCTCGACAGCCTCGACAGCCTCGATTTCAGGCGGGCAGGAAGGTGCCGCGCGCGTCAACTGGCGAAGATGATCCACGGCGTCGTCGATGGCCGAAACGCAGGCCTGCGTCAGGACCTCCTGCGAATTCGCCGCTCCCGGCGATGGCTTCTCGCCACCCAGGTCGAGCGCGCTGCCATTGGCAAAAATCTGTTTCGAGATCTGATTCATCGCGGTCTCTCCCAAGATACGCAGGTCACGCGACCACGGCTTGCATTACATCCGAGGGGTGGGCGGAGGACCATGACGGATCCTGCCCGCTATTGATGACGGCGTCGCCGTTATCAGCGCCTTGGGGACTGTCGTCATCGAGAAAGGCGATGACTTCATTGGCAAGCCTTTCGCCTGCCGTTTCGGGCTGGGTCGTGTCGTGCTCGATGATCCCGCCCTGAATGAGAATGGCGTCGGAATAGAGCTGACCGGCAACATAGGTTGTGTTGCCGAAGCTGTCATAATCGACGATTTCAGCGATGTTGGCGACGGTATTGCTGCCCGTATCGATCGTGACCACGGCATCCTGGGCATTTTCCAGAAGCTCGGCCGCGGCTTGGGTCACATCGTCGGAATCTCCGAGCACCGCGACCTGCTTGATGATCGTCATGTCGAAGAGGTTGCCGGTGATATAGAGAACGTTGAGGCCGAGATAGCCCTGGAAATTGACATCGGTGGACAAGCCCTGCGGCATTGTCGGATCGCGATCCTGGATGCCCTCTTCTGCCTGGTGCATGTAGTCGGGCATCGTCTCGAAGCGGTCGTTGGCCCCGACATTGTGGATCGCCGCGAAATTCCAGATGAGATTGTCGCCGGACTGGACGGTGGCATCCCCCTCCGCGCCGTCTTCGGCGCGCGCCCAGTCGTTGTCGTAGAGAAGTGAAATCTGCGTGATGCTGTTGATGTCGTAGACGCTGCCGCCGACGATGATGAGGTCGTATTGCAGGCCCATTTCGAAGAACGACGAGAAATTCAGCGTTGTATTGCCGCCGGTCAGAACGGTGGCTTGCGACCCGCTCGTCGTAACGGTCATGGTGTCGTTGTCGCTGACGAAATGATACTGCTCGATCCAGTTTACGAAGGTTACGTCGCCCTCGATGACGCTGACACGCCAGGCCATCGGAAAGATGGGATCGCCCTGCGCATCGACCATTGTCTGCGGCTGGGGCGCTTCGTACGCATCGCGTTCGAAGCTGGCGATATTGTAGGCAGCGGTTGCGGCGCCCGCGTTCGAATCGGCGGAGGACTGGAACACCGAGGCGATGTCGTCATTGTTGCTGTAGGCGTAGACCTGCGTGATGGCGTCGATCTGGTGATAATCGCCCATGACAGCCGTTACGGAAGAGATCACCGCAGTGTTGACGACGGACGCTATGTTTGCGACGAGGTTTGCGCCGGCAGTGACCTCCAGGCTGCTCGAAGCCGGGTCGTGCTGCTCGACGGATGTCTGGCTTTCGTCCGGGTCTTCGGGCGGTTGGGCAAGACCGCGGTCCGGCAAGAGATCGTCCAGCACCGGAACCTCGGAAACGAGCTTGCCGTTCATGTAGGTTCCGGTGATCTCGTCGCCCGCCAGCACGAAATCGTGCACCTGGTCATTTGGATTGTCCGCCGGCGGCTCACCCGTGCCGAGCGATGTCTGGCCGGAAGCCTCCTTATCCTGGATATAGGCTTCCATGTCCGCGGCGATCTGCTTGATCCCCTCGTGGGTGTCGGTTCTGTGCAGATCGGAAAAGGGAGAGAATATCTCGACCTTCGAACTGAATTCGGCCAGTTTTTCCGTGACGAAGCTCGTATCGCGCGGGGCATGATGCCCGTCGGTCATGTCGAGATAGTCGTCGTCGTAGAGAACGTTGACCTGCGTGGTGTATCCGATCACCGATCCGGGACCATCGAAAACCTGCAGTTCTTCTTCGTCCTCGATGTTGATGTCCTGCGGACTGCCGAAACGTGGCAGCGGTACGTCGCGGTGGGCGATTTCGGACAGTTTGTCGAGGCTTTCCTCGAAGGAACTGCCGAACCGGCGCGGACCGCCATAGACGATGTCGTAACTTACGCTGCGGTAGTTGACGTCGGGATCGTAGTCTTTGAGCGCGAGATCGGAAGCGAATGCCGGGCTTCTGGCGGTCAGGTCGTCGAGCGTCGGATTGTTTTCGGCAGGACCGGCTCCCTCGGTCAATTCTGTGCGCAGCCGCATCTCTTCGGTCATCGTTTCGAATATGCCGATGAAATGGGCGATGATTTCTGAGAATTTCTCGATTTGCATTGCCTTGGCCCTCCCTACCGAAGAAACGACCGGCCATGCGACGTCCTTCTGCGGGAGCCGCGCTGTTCGTCAATTCGTACGCAAGCATTCAAACTGCACCGGCCGAAGCCGGTGCAGTCCTTTCTTGGTCTTGGAGGTTATTGTCCGCTGGTATCTTCGCCGACGTCGGAGGCGTGCGAGTTGCCGCCGATGACGCTGGAGTCCACAGCGTTGCTGAGCATGTTCGCGCCCTGCACGAGTTCCAGATGGAAGCCCGAATTGGCGAGGATTGCAGAAGCATCTGCCGTCGAAGTGCCTGCGACGTCGTCGCCTGCCTTGAGATCCCAGCCCTTGCCGTCCATGTCGACGCCGTCAGCACCATGCGCGGTGCCTGCATTCGCGCTCAGCTGGTTCTGAGCGCCGGCGTTGTCCATCTTGACGTTCCAGGCCTCATCCTGGTCTGCGAGATGGTTTGCCTGCACGATGCTGAAGCCGGTATCGTTGCCTGCACCGTTCAGCGAATCGTTGAGAATGTTGTTGACGTCGAGCGTGAAGGAGAAGTCGTCGCCGATATTGAAGGTAAGGTCATGGCCGGCCACGCCGAGGTTCCCGAAGTCCTTGACATCCTCGATAACGGCGAAGTCCGTGTCCGTCTTGTTGAAGCTGTCGCTGGTGTTGTAGCTGTCCGTGGTCGTCTTGGTGTCGGTATCGGTGACGGTCTTGATGTCGGTATCGATATCGGTGTCGGTCTTGGTGGTCGTTTCCGTATCCGTGACCGTCTTGATGTCGACGTCGTCGTCGCTGTACGACTTGGCGTCATAGCTCCAGTCGTAATCCGACTTCGTGGTTGTGGTCGTGTCGTTGTCGTTGATCGTGGTCGTCTTGGTGTTCGTGTCGTCGTCCGACTTGTAGCTCCAGTCGTATTCGTTGTCGCGGTTGTCGCCGTTGTCGGTCTTCACGTCGAGATCGATATCGGCCTTGACGTCGACGTCCGTGCTGTTGTCGGTGTTGTTGCGATTGTCGCCGTTGGCGATGCCGCCGACATAGCCCGTGGAATCGTCATCGATATCGGTTGAATTGATGGCGCTGGAAAGGCCGTCGGCCAACGCGCCTACCTTCACGGTGTCGTCATCGGAACCGTGCTTGGGGTCATAAGACATTGCTGTTCCTCCAAAAAATTGGAGCAGCTTTCGAAGTCCCTCTCATCTCAAATGGGATCTTTGCTCGCGCTTGCTCCAATACGTTAACATCGGCAGATGGACGCGGTACCTCTTCATCTGCAGTTCATTGCGATTTGTTGTCCAAATTCTGTATTGGGACTGTGCTTAAGCAGTACAAAGGCGCACAGATCCGATCCCGGACTCGTTTTGAGCGCGAGCAAGGCAGTTCAACTTCTTTTTGAGTTCCCTCGAAAGAAGACCAAGTATCAAAAACACATGCCGATACTTGATTTTCACGTCGCCACTTTGGCAACCGTCATAGATTGGTGCAAAAATCCGGGTCCCGATAGATATCAATTCGGGCTAAGGCATCTGAAAGCCGGTTCAATACTGTAATTAAGCCCATGCCGGCTCGAAGGCCCGGCGGAAGCCGTTTACGAATTCGGGAGTGCCTCGCAAACCGGCAGCTCCGACTGTTTGCGATACCGCGAAGTTAAGCCCGGAAGGTTCTCCGTCTTATTTTGAAATATCGTCTGGCAATACCACTTCGATTTCGTATGTCCCGAACTAATACATGCTGCTTTATACCGAAATCTAGTTGAAATACCGCCCGCCAGGATGTTTCTGGTCGGAAATGCAACCATAAAGTGGCAAAAAATAAATAGAAGTTCCTGACAACTAACCCATTTGGGCCATTTCTTTCCTTTGAAATCCATATTACCATAATTAAGAAATGCCTAAAAGATAAGGCGGCCACATGCCTAGGGGCAATGTTCGTCGGCATGTAATACCCGTCATCGCGCCAATGGGAGTAGATGCTCCGAGTTTGAGTATAGTGTAGCGCTAGGGGAGGCGTATATGTTCATGGTTGGGTCGGAAGTAGGAGATTCGGATCAGGCAAGAAGACTGAGCCCGAACGGGGAAACAGTCCTGGTAATCGCCAAGGCGGATCTGTTCTCGGAGTGCATGGTTGAGGCACTCGCAAAGAAATTCCCGAATTTCGATGTCGTAAGCGTATCGAGCGCGCAGTCCATATCCGAGAAGGATATTCAGGATATGCGGCTTGTCCTTTTCTATCACGTCACCGGCGCCGAGTTGCATGATGCGCTGCAGGTCGTTCGCGAAAACCGTCCGGACGCATCGATCGGCCTCGTCGTCGAAGCCATCGACATGATGGAGCCCTATATCAGCCGCCTTGTCGAGGCGCGTGTCGTCGATGGCGTCCTGCCGCTCAACCTGCGCCTGGATGTCTTCATGGCGGCAATCGATTTGCTGATGAAGGGCGGCGAACATTTTCCATCCGCACTTTTAGGCCGTCTGTCCAATCGGGCGACGGCCCAGCTCGAGCCCTCGCTGTACCAGACCAAGTCCGTCGATGCAGCGCGCGCCAATGCCCTGAAGCTTCGCCGCAACAGCATGGCGGCCCTGACCACGCGCGAGGTGCAGATCCTCGACCTTATCTGTAAGGGCACGCAGAACAAGATTATCGCCGACAAGCTTCACCTGTCCGAAAACACGGTGAAGGTCCACGTCCGCAATATCTACAAGAAGATGAATGTGAGAAATCGCACGGAAGCGGCCTCGCGTTTCTTCAACGACACGTCGGACAACGGCGAACTCTCCGGCAGGTGGCCGCACTAGGCCATCAATCCGTCCGGGACGTGCGGGCAAAGCAGCGCGATTTCTGGCCGAACCCACTCGGCGAGCAAATGTACGGCGCGGAACCGGGATAGATCGCGGCGCTCACTTTCGCCGGCGCAGTCTTTGGTTCGGCGGCATCGGGGAAGTCCTTCGCGGCACGTGGCGCACTTGCCACAACGATGTTCTTCTCCGTGCTGCCTACGATCGCCGGATCGACGACCGCACATGACATCGGTCCGAAAGCCGAGAGAACGACCGTCGCCGCCAAAACCAGAGAGCTGAAACCGCATGGCGCTCTGCCATGCATGCGATCGTCAGCCGTCATCGAAGAACCCCCTATATCATCAGGGCAATTGCGACGCGCCCTCGCACAGCACTGGCCGGCCACGTCCCTAAACTGGCTTCATCGACTGAAGCAGGAGCGGTCGGACTGAGGCTTGGCACCATAGTCGTTGAGGGGGATTAATCAAGAGAATTCCAAAGTTTAATACTGTAGCTATTTAGAATTGCTCTAGCGTTTTCAAGTTGACCTGACCTGATATCCTCCTATCATTTTGACCATGGGTGCAACTATCCGAAGAATAGCCAGGGTGGTTATTTGATCGATACTACTTCACGTTGAAGTTATCGAGGCGGAAGAAGGGGGAGCCTAAAGTATAGAAGGGTCTAAAAGACCACACCACATGGGAAGGATTTGTAATGCGTAGCTTCATTCCCACCGAAGGACATTCAGGATCTGCGTCCGCATCGCCGCGACAGCGGTCAAAGACCGTGCTGGTCAACGGCGGCGCCGGTTTCCTGGGTTCGCATCTTTGCGAGCGACTTCTCGAGCGCGGCCACGAGGTCATCTGTCTCGACAATTTCTACACCGGTCGCCGCGTCAATATCGAGCATCTGCTGGCGAATACCCGTTTCAGGCTTTTGGAACATGACGTGCGCCAGCCCTATGATGTCGAGGCCTCCGTCATCTTCAATTTTGCGTCGCCGGCTTCACCGCCGGATTATCAGCGTGATCCTGTCGGCACCTTGCTGACCAATGTGCTCGGTGCCGTCAACACGCTCGATGCGGCGCGCCGCACCGGCGCAACGGTCGTCCAGTCCTCGACTTCGGAAGTCTATGGGGATCCGCACGAGAATCCGCAGCGAGAAACCTATTTCGGCAACGTCAACCCGATTGGTCCGCGCGGGTGCTACGACGAGGGCAAGCGATCGGCCGAAACCCTGTTCTTCGACTATCACCGCAAATATGGCGTCGATATCAAGGTCGGCCGGATCTTCAACACCTATGGCCCGCGTATGCGCCTTGATGACGGGCGGGTCGTATCCAACTTCATCGTCCAGGCGCTCTCCGACGCGGACATCACCATCTACGGCGACGGCAGGCAGACGCGCTCCTTCTGCTATGTCGATGATCTCGTCGATGGGTTCCTGCGTTTCGCCGAGGCCGGTGAGCACTGTGTCGGTCCGATCAATCTCGGCAATCCGGCGGAGATCACGGTGCGCGATCTGGCCGAAATCGTCCTCGATCTGACCAATTCGCGCTCGCGCATCATTTACCTGCCGGCCGTGGCAGACGATCCGCAGCAGCGCCGGCCGGACATTTCCAAAGCCAGGGAAACGCTGAACTGGTGGCCGACGACGGAGTTGAAGGCCGGGCTCAAGCGCACGATAGCCTATTTCGATGCGCTGCTGACCTGCCGACAAGTGGTGGAGGCACTATGAGATGCCCCGCTACATCCTGGTTACGGGTGGCGCCGGCTTCATCGGCAGCCACATCTGCAAGGCGCTTGCGCGTGCCGGCATGGTTCCGGTCACTTACGACAATCTTTCCACCGGGCATATCGATAGCGTCCGGTGGGGGCCGCTGATCCAGGCCGACATCGCCGACGGCGCGAGGCTGCGGCAGGTCATGGCCGCCTATTCGCCGGATTGTGTCATCCATTGCGGTGCCAATGCCTATGTCGGCGAATCCGTCGAAAAGCCGAGCGTCTATTATCGCAACAACGTCATCGGCAGCCTGTCGCTGCTGGACGCCTGCCTCGACTGCAATATCGACAGGATCGTCTTTTCCAGCAGCTGCGCGACCTACGGCATCCCGGAAATGTTGCCGATCAGCGAGAAAACGCCGCAACAGCCGGTCAGTCCCTATGGCAGGACCAAGCTGATCTTCGAAATGGCGCTGGAGGACTATGCTGCCGCTTATGGCATCCGTTTTGCCGCACTCCGTTACTTCAACGCCGCAGGCGCCGATCCGGAAGGCCAGCTTGCCGAGCGGCACTATCCCGAAACCCATCTGATCCCGCGTGCGCTTCTTGCCGCAAGCGGCCGGATCGAGAGCCTCGATGTTTTCGGCACCGACTATCCGACGGAAGATGGCACCTGCGTCAGGGACTATATTCATGTCAGCGATCTCGCCGAGGCGCATCTTGCCGCCGTTCGCCACCTTCTGGTTGGCGGCAATTCCCTCAGCCTCAATCTGGGTTCGGGCCGCGGCACGTCGGTCGGCGAGATCCTCCGGGCCGTCAGGCGGAAGACCGGCCATAAAGTGCCGATCCGTTGCCAGCCGCGCCGCGCTGGCGATCCGCCCGTGCTTTTCGCCGATACGAAAAGGGCTTGCCTGGAATTGGACTTCGTGCCGACGCTTTCGGATATCGACACGATCATCCGCACGGCCGGCCCGACCTTCGGACTGGAGGTGATCGCATGAGCGCCGGAGCCGGAATCGGTCGAACATATCGGTCTTCCGCAGCCGGATCCCGGATGTTCGAGCCCGTCTTTGCCGGCTGGAACCGGGCCGCCTACGGCCTTGGCATCGCCGGCTGGCTGGCAGCGCTTGCCTACTTCTGGCTCTGGTGGGTCGAGCCGACGCACGTCGTTTCATGGCCGGCATTCCTGCTCGTCACCCTCGTCCTTGCCTGGATCACTCTGGTGCCGGCCTATTTCATCCTGATTTTTCTGGACGCAAGGCAGGTCGGATCGTCCGCCGGCCTGCCGCAGGGCCGCGTCGCCATGGTGGTTACCAAGGCGCCGTCGGAACCCTTCGCCGTCCTGCGCAAAACGCTTCTTGCCATGCTCGATCAGAAGGGTGTCGAGTTCGATGTCTGGCTTGCCGACGAAGATCCGTCCGAGGAAACGAGGAGGTGGTGCGGGCAGCACGGCATCATGATCTCGACACGCAAGGGTGTGAGCGAATATCACCGCGCCACCTGGCCGCGCCGCACGCGCTGCAAGGAAGGTAATCTCGCCTATTTCTACGATCACTTCGGCTACGAACGCTATGACTTCGTCGCTCAGTTCGACGCCGATCATGTTCCGACGCCGACCTATCTTCGCGAAGTCCTGCGACCCTTCTCCGATCCCGAAGTGGGCTATGTCTCGGCACCCAGCATCTGTGATGCCAATGCGGCCGAAAGCTGGGCCGCCCGCGGCAGGCTCTATGCGGAAGCAAGCCTGCATGGCTCGCTGCAGGCGGGATACAATAATGGCTGGGCGCCGCTTTGCATCGGCTCGCACTATGCCGTTCGCACGGCGGCCTTGAGGCAGATCGGCGGGCTCGGCCCCGAGCTCGCCGAAGATCATTCGACCACGCTGATGATGAATGCCGGTGGCTGGCGTGGCGTCCATGCGGTCAATGCCATCGCCCATGGCGATGGGCCGGCGACATTCGTCGATCTGGTCGTGCAGGAATTCCAGTGGTCGCGCAGCCTGGTGACGATCCTCCTGCAGCATTCTCGCCGCCATGTCGCCCGGCTGCCGCTGAAGCTGAAGTTCCAGTTCCTGTTTTCGCAGCTCTGGTATCCGCTGTTTTCAGCTTTCATGGCCCTGACGTTCATGCTGCCGGTCGCGGCCCTGCTCACGGGGCATGTCTTCGTCAACGTCACCTATCCGGCATTCCTGTTGCACTCGCTGCCGCTGTCGCTCGCACTGACGGCATTCGCCGTCTTCTGGCGCGCGTCGGGCACATTCCGGCCACACGACGCGAAGCTTTTCGGCTGGGAAGGTGTCGTTTTCATCCTGCTGCGCTGGCCCTGGTCGCTTGCCGGCAGCCTCGCCGCGCTGCGCGATCACATGACCGGCTCCTTCGTCGATTTCCGTATCACCCCGAAGGGTGATCAGGGCGCGCGCAAACTACCGGCGCGGATCATCGCACCATACATTGCGCTGGCAGGC
The DNA here is from genome assembly GCF_042656325.1 of Rhizobium sp. GCM10022189. Lineage (NCBI taxonomy): Bacteria > Pseudomonadati > Pseudomonadota > Alphaproteobacteria > Hyphomicrobiales > Rhizobiaceae > Rhizobium > Rhizobium sp. GCM10022189. The sequence continues at coordinate 39,362 of NZ_JBHSOR010000051.1, read as the reverse complement.
ATTTGTGCCGCGGCCATGGCTTTTGCTGCCGATGGCGATGCCGCGCATGGCTTCCAGATCTTCGCGGCGATCAACCTGTCGATTTATCTGTCGCTCGCAATCCTGGTTGTCGTCCGTCACGCCGCCGAGAACGGTCAGCCCCTCTTGCCGCAGGCATACGGCCTGCGCCTTGCCGCTGCGGGCGGTCTCGTTGCCTGCCTGGTCGGCGGAGCGCAGCTCGGCAACCATGGGCTGGTTGCCATGGAAGCGCTTTCCCACGGCCAGCCGTTTGTCACCTTTACCCGGTCGCAATTTGCTGTGGCGGGCGCGGGGCTCGGCGGCGGCAAGACCAGGATCGTGAAATTCCGTCTCAAATGGCACGGTTTTGCCGACCTTGGCCGGGAGCGAAGGGATGTTGGGGAGAGCAGAAATGCGTGAGGAGGACAAAATGAGCATGACGACACGATTGACGGGAGGAGTGCTGGCTCTGTGCCTTAGCCTTATCCTGCCGGCGGGCGCACTGGCCGCAGAAAAGAAGAAAGCACCGGTGCCGGTGCCGCTGAGCGCCGGCGAACTCTACGGGATCTACGCCAACAAGACCTGGATCTGGAATACGGGCGGCGGTCGTTTCTTTGGCGAGGGCAGGCATTTCGTCGCCTGGGTCGACAATGGCGGCAAACAGTCTTTCGCCGAAGGCCGTTGGGTCGTCGACGATTTCGGCCAGATGTGCATGCGCGCGACCTGGACCAACAATGAGGGGGCGGCACGTGCCAGTACCTGCTTCGGCCACCGCAAGATCGGCAATACGATCTATCAGCGGCGTCAGCCGAGCGGGGACTGGTACGTGTTCCGGCACGCTTCCACGAAAACCGACGATGAGTTCCGGAAGCTGGTTCCGGCAGACACGGTGAGCCTGAAAGCCAAAGAGCTGAAACAGGTTCTCGTGACCAACAGGTAAGCCGAAGGGGAGGGCAAGACCATGAAAACCCTGGCGAAGAAAATCTCGACGGCAGCAATCGCGTTGCTTCTGTTCGGCGCTGCCGACCTGTCGCACCGAAGCGCGGCGCAGAACGCCATCGCCCCCGTGAATACGGCTGCGCAAACGATCGCCGACAAACGACCGGTCATTCACGCCGGCGGCATCCGGTTTGGCGCCTACGACCCGCATGGAGATTTCGGCGCGCAGCAGAACGTAACGACGGAGCACCTTTTCCTTCCATGGGAAGATGTCGATCTCGAAACGCTGCGTGTCGCGGACGCCTATGCGCTGGCGAGGGGCCGCAACCTGCTGATCACGGTGGAACCCTGGTCGTGGGATGTGGACTGGCGGCTGACGTCAGCTGAACTTCGCCGGAAGCTGTTCCGCGGTGAATACGACGCGAACATGCGGGCGATTGCCAGGTTGATCGCCCAGCTGCAAAGCCCGGTCATCGTCCGCTGGGGACAGGAAATGGAAGACGATTCCGGCCGCTTTTCGTGGTCCGGCTGGAATCCTGCCGACTATATAGCCGCCTACAGGCGCATGATGGATATCGTGCGGCAGGAAGCGCCCAAGACGAAACTCATGTGGTCGCCGAAGGGAAAGCCTGGCCTCAATGCCTATTATCCCGGCGATACCTATGTCGACTTTGTCGGCCTATCGGTTTTCGGCCTGGAGCCTTACGACCGGATCGTTCACAACGGCCCGCGGACGTTTGCCGAGGCGCTGAGGCCGGGATACGACCTTGTCGCCCGGTATCACAAGCCGGTCTGGGTGGCCGAGCTCGGCTATGAAGGCAGTGACGGATACGTCAAACCGTGGATGGAAACGGCGACGCTGAGGCAGGGCGATTTTCCCGAACTGCAGGAAGTCGTCTACTTCAACGACCGCGACGTGCATGCATGGCCGTTCAATCTCGGCCGGCCCGACTGGCGGGTCGTTGACGATGCCAGCAACTGAGCTGGCGTACTGAATGCGCTGGGGTTGCCGAAAGGGAAAGGCCCGCCGATGGCGGGCCGCAATTCGTCGTGCAGGATATGATTAACCCCTGATGGTCGCCTTGCCGGTCTCGACAAGCTGCTGGGCGGCATCTGCCACCGAGATACGTTCGAAGGCGAGTTCGTCGCAGGTCGGACGAAGCACCCGCTGGTCGAATTCGGTGGAACCCATCGGAGCCGGCGGCGGATACTCGCCCACCTGATCCTTGAGCAAGGTAATGTACTTGACAGTCTCTTGCTCCGTCGGGTTGAGCTGCGGCAGAATGGCTTCCCGCACCACCGGCGACATCGGCACGCCGCGTTCTACGCCAAGGATCTTGCCGGCTTCCGGATCGTTGACGAAGAAGCTGATGAACTTTGCGGCTTCTTCACCCTGCTTGGTCGTGGCGCCCACGCTCCAGATCAGTCCCGGACGATAATAGTGGCCCGACGGGCCGCCCTTCTTCTCGCGCGGCAACATAGCAATACCGAGCTTGTTCTTGATGACCAGCTGATAGCCGACCATCTGGTTGGAATAGGCCATGCTGATGGCCGATTTACCAAGTGTGAGGCAGTTCGTGTCGATGTTGTTCTGGTCCAGCGTCTGCACGTCGGCAGCAACGGTGCCGCCGGCCTTGCGCAGCTTATCCCAGTAATCGAACCATTCCTTGGCGTCGTCGACCGTGAAGCCGAGGGTCGGGCTTTCCTTGGCATAGAGGCTCTTGCCGCGCTGGCGCAGCCAGGCGTCGAAGACGTAGGTGTAACGGGCTGCGAAAGGACCGGGCTTGCCGCCGGATTTCCCGAGCTCCACGGCGAGCTTGGCATATTCCTCCCAGGTAAGATCGGGCGTCGGCGCCGGAATGCCGGCCTTTTCGAATGCGGCCGTGTCATAGAACATCGCGAAGGAATTAAGGCCGAGGCCGACGCCGTAGAGCTTGCCGTCCACTGTTGTCAGTTTCAGCATGTCGGCGCCGAAATCGTCGACCTTCAGCGTCGAAGGCACGAATTGATCGAGCGCCAGGCAGGCGCCGCGTTTGGAATAATCGGAAATCGTGCCCGGCTCGAGTTGGAAGACGTCGGCAATCGAGCGGCCGGCCATCTGTGTCGCAAGCTTCGTCCAGTAGCCGTCACCGGCCAGCGATTCACCGACGATTGTGACGCCAGGCGTCTTGGACTGGTAGAGCTTGGCGACATCGAGCGTGCGCTTGGCGCGGTCGTTCGAGCCCCACCACATGGCACGAAGCGAAACGTCCTCGGCAAAAGCGGGGGTCGCGCTGCCGGCGCCGAAGGCGAGGCCGGCCGCGGCACCTGCGGTTCCCATCAAGAATGAACGGCGATTGACCTGCATTGATTTCCTCCTTTGTCCAATGCCCGGTGCCATCCTCCAATGGTCTTTCCGGGCGTCTCGGCGTAGAGTACGCAAAAAATTTCTCTTTGCAAGAAATTATGATTGTCTTGCAAATTTGCATGATTTGCATAATCTTTGCCGTATGGATGAGATCAAAATGAACGAGACCAAGAGCAAAAGGCCACGCCAGGCCGATATCGCCAGTCTGGCCGGTGTATCCGTTTCCACGGTCTCGCGGGTGCTCGCCAACGAGCCCGGCATCAGTGAAAACGTGCGGCGGCACATCCTGAAGGTCGCTGCCGAGCACGGCTATCCGGTTAAGACCGTGTCGGAAAGCGTGCCAGGCGGGCTTGCCCTGATTGCCAGTGACGGGGCGACCGGCGGCCTCAGCGTCTTCTACGAATCGATCGTCGAGGGTCTTCGTGCCGGTGCTGCCGAGGCAAGCATGCCCTTCGAGGTGCGGCTCGTGCGTGAGGACCGCACCACGCCCGACGTCGTCGGCGAATATATGCAGACGGCGGATGCCGAAGGACTGTTCCTCGTCGGCATCGATCCCAGCGATACGCTGCGGGCCTGGCTGGAAGAAACGGGAACGCCGACAGTGCTCGTCAACGGTACCGATCCGCGCCTGCGTCTCGACGGTGTTTCGCCCTCCAATTTCTTCGGCGCCTACGAGGCGACGAGCCGGCTCACGAAAGCCGGGCATCGCCGTATCCTGCATCTCACCGGCTCCCACCGCCACACGATCCGCGAGCGCGTGCGGGGCTTCGAGGCGGCGATTGCCGCGGTGCCCGGTGCCGAAGGCCGGCTCGTACCGCTTACCTTCCAGGGCAGCGCCAGCCGCGAGGCGCATGAGCGCACGCTCGCGATGCTCGCCGAGGATCCGGGATATACGGCAGCTTTCTGCATGAATGATTTCATTGCCGTCGGCGTTCTCGAAGCCGTTACCGAAGCGGGCCGTCGTGTTCCCGAGGATTTTGCGATCGTCGGCTTCGACGACCTGCCCTGCGCGGTCATGACCAATCCCCGGCTTTCCACCATGCGCGTCGACCGCGCAGCCCTTGGCCGCGAGGCCGTCTCCCTGATGCTCTCCCGCTACCGCGACAGGACCGCTCCCGCCCGCCATATCTGCCAGGCGGTCGTTCCCGTTGCCGGAGGCACCGTTCCCGATACAGACAAGCTGTGAGTGATGCCGATGACCTATGATCCCGCCAGCGCAAACCCGCTTGCAGGCAATCCGCTGAAGACGCGCGCCGACATGATCCGTGCCGTCAACGACCTCTTCGACCCGCTGCTGCCCTTCTTCTCCGAGGGCAGCGCTCGCGTTCGCCTCGATGGCGCCGGCGCCCATTTCGACCGGGCCGCTGCCGATCTCGAAGGCTTTGCCCGTCCGCTATGGGGTCTTGCGCCGCTCGGCGCCGGCAGGAACGCTTTCGATCACTGGCACCGCTTTGCCGAAGGCCTGGCCAATGGCTGCGATCCGGCTCATCCCGAATATTGGGGCACGGTCAACGCCCGCGACCAGCGCATGGTGGAACTCGCCGCTCTCGGTTTTGCCCTGGCGCTGGTGCCCGACAAGATCTGGGAACCGCTCGACAGCCGCGCCCGTGACAATGTCATCGCCTATTTCAAGCACGTCCGGCAGTTCGACTATGCCGACAACAACTGGAAATTCTTCCGCATCTTCGTCGATATCGCGCTCGACCGTCTCGGAGCTGATTTCGACCGCAGCCTGACCAGGCAATATCTCGAGGAACTCGAAGGTTTCTATATCGGCGACGGCTGGTATCGCGACGGCAATATCCGCCGCATCGACCACTACATTCCCTTCGCCATGCATTTCTACGGGCTGATCTATTCGAAGCTGGTCGATGACGACTATGCCAGGCGCTATCGCGAGCGCGCCGTGCTCTTCGCCAGGGATTTCCGCCACTGGTTTGCGCCCGATGGCGCGACAATACCCTTCGGCCGCAGCCTCACCTATCGTTTCGCCTGTGCCGGTTTCTGGTCGGCGCTTGCCTTCGCCGATCTCGAGGCATTGCCCTGGGGCGAGGTCAAGCATCTCTGCCTGGAGCATCTGCGCTGGTGGCGGGACAAGCCGATCGCCAGCCACGACGGCGTTCTCTCCATCGGCTTCGGCTATCCGAACCTCCTGATGTCCGAGAGCTACAATTCTGCCGGCTCGCCCTATTGGGCCTTCAAGGCCTTCCTGCCGCTCGCCATTCCGGAGGATCATCCTTTCTGGCTCGCGCAGGAGAAGGCACCGGAGCCGGTGCCGGATGTCGTTCCGCAGCGTCATCCCGGCATGGTGGTCATGCGCGCCGGCAATGATGTCGTGGCGCTGTCTTCGGGGCAGGAAAACCTGCAAATGCGCTTCGGCACGGAGAAATACGCAAAATTCGCCTATTCTGCCCGCTACGGTTTCAGCGTCGAGGCCGACGAGCGCGCTTTCGCATTGGCTGCCTTCGATTCGGCACTCGCCTTCAGCGACGACGGGCTGCATTACCGTGTCCGGGAAACGAACGAGGAAGCGAAGATCGCCGGCGACATCCTTTATTCCAGATGGTCGGCCTTCAAGGACGTGAAGGTCGAAACCTGGCTGGTGCCATCGGCGCCGTGGCATATCCGCGTTCACCGTATTGCGACGCCGCGCCCGCTGCAGACGGCGGAAGGCGGCTTTGCGATTGCCAAACGCGATCTCGATGCGGATACGCTTTCAGCCGCCGAAGGCTCGGCCCATGCGATCGGCGAAGCGGATTTCACCGGCATCGTCGATCTTGGTTCCTCGATCAAGCGAAACGGCCTTGTCCAGAAGGCGCTGCCGAATACCAACCTGATCGTTTCCAAAACGCTCGTGCCCCAGCTCCGCGGCGAGATTCCGGCTGGCGAAACGATCCTGGTCACGGCTGCGCTCGCGTTGAACGATCCGGCTGCCGTATCGGGCGTTTGGTCCACGCCGCCCAAGGCTCCCGATCTCGTTGCGCTCCGGAAGCTGGTCAGCGAAAAGGGCGTGACCGTCAGCGCCATCGAAGCGCCGGGACACATGCCATGAGCCGTCCTGCCATCGTCCTCGCCATGCAGCCTTCCCGTACGGAGCATGTGCTGCCCGAGACGATCCTTCGCCGGCTGGATGGCGTCGGGCGCCTGCTGGATGCCGAGCCGCTCGAGCACTTTGACGACGAGCGGGCGAAACGCCTTCTTTCCGAGGCGGAAATCCTGATCACCGGCTGGGGAGCGCCCTATGTCGGCCATGAGGTTCTGACGCTTGCTCCGAAGTTGAAGCTCGTGGCTCATGCGGCAGGAACGGTGAAGGGCATCGTCGATGCCGGCATATTTGAAGCCGGCATCGCCGTCAGTCATGCGGCCGAGGCCAATGCCGTTCCCGTTGCCGAATTCACGCTGGCCGCGATCATCTTCGCCGGCAAACATGTCTTCCGCTTTCGCGACCTTTATGTCGCCGACCGCCATCGTGATCGGACCTACCCGATGCAGCGGGAAGCCATCGGCAATTATCGCCGCACGGTCGGCATTATCGGCGCCTCGCGCATCGGGCGCCGTGTCATCGATCTGCTGAAGCCCTTCGACTATCAGGTGCTGCTCTTCGATCCGACAGTCGATGCTGAGCAGGCACGCGCAATGGGCGCGCAGAAGGTGGAGCACGACGAGCTCATGCGCGGATCGGATATCGTCTCCGTCCACGCGCCGTCGCTGCCGTCTACCCGGCACATGATCGATGCGTCGAAGCTGGGCCTGATGAAGGATGGCGCGACGCTCATCAATACGGCCCGTGGCGCGCTGATTGATGAGAATGCTCTGCTGGCCGTGCTGAAAACGGGCCGTATCGACGCCGTCATCGATGTGACCGATCCCGAAATACCGGGACCGGGTTCGGCATTCTACGACCTGCCCAACGTCTTTCTGACGCCGCATATCGCCGGCGCGGTCGGCCTGGAGCGCACCCGCCTCGGCGAAATGGCGGCGGACGAGGTCGAGCGCTTCATCAAGGGCGAGCCTCTTCTCTACGGGCTCACCCTCGAAAGCCTGGAAAATACCGCCTGAGGCCTCTTACGACGCCTTCAGGGAATTCGGCGAACCGTCATTGGCAAGTTCCGGCATGAGGTCGGATATGCTGACGACCTTGCCGGTGCGCGAACTCGTCAGTGCCGCGATTCCGCAGAGCACGGACATGGCGCCGGCCCGGGTGCCGGCGCGCTGTGCGAGCCTGTCCTGCATGTCGGGCTTGAAGATCATGTTGCGCATCCTGTCGTCGCCGCCATAGTGGCCGCCGGAGGAGTGCGGCACCTTGATCCGCTCGACCGCCTCCTTGCCATGCGGGAAGCTGCGGATCAGCAGGATCGTATCTTCCCTCGGCTCCTCCCAAGGCTGCGCCTCATACTGGCGGATTTCGATGCGGCCCTTGGTGCCGTTGAAGGCAAGGTGATGTCCCTCGATCGGCTGGAACGTGTTCAGCGAATAGGAAACGTGCACATTGTTCCGGTAGCGGATGGAAACGACCATCGTATCGGGAATGTCGATATCCTCGCGGAAAACGCAGCCGTCGCGGAAATAGCCGTCGATCTTCGACGGATCCTCATAGAGCGTGTCGAGGAAAGGATCCTTCTCGAGATCCAGGTAGTAATCGCACTCCTGCGTATGCGGACAGAGCTTGCAGCGCGGGCCGCGGAACGGCCCCTTGCGGCCGTAGTTCTGCAGATCGGCAAAAGAGGTCACGGCGTCGGGATCGCTGTCGAGATACCAGTTCAGAAGGTCGAAATGGTGGGTTGCCTTATGAACGAACAGGCTGCCGGAATTTTCCGTATAGGCATGCCAGCGGCGGAAATAGTCCGCGCCGTGCTTGGTGTTGAGATACCAGTGAAAATCGACCGACGTGACGCGGCCGATCTCACCGGAATTCAGCAGTTCCTTGATCTTGGCCGCCGTCGGCGCGTAACGATAGTTGAAGGAAACGTCGACCCGGCGGCCGGTGCGCTTTTCCGCATCCAGAATCCGGCGAATCTTCTCGACCGAGGTCGTCATCGGTTTTTCGGTGATGACGTCGATGCCAGCTTCCAGCGCGCGCACCACGATATCGTCATGCGTATGGTCGGGCGTGCAGACGATCACCAGGTCCGGTTTCTGCTCCGAAAGCATCGAATCGATGTTTTCGTAGAGCGGCGCGTTGCTGCCGATCATGGTGCGGGCGCGCTCGCCGCGCAGCGAATTCTTCTCGACGATCGCGGTCAGGTCGACATGCTCGCGCCAGCCGGCCAAGAGATCCTTGCCCCACATCGTCGTGCCGCGGTTACCGGTGCCGATCAGGGCAAAACGGCGTTTCTCCATCGAATGATTCCTCCTTCATACGTGATGAAACGATTGGATTTTAAACTAGGCTTGGCAGCAGCTCCTGAAGCGCTCGACGCAGGTGGCGATCACCTCGTCGGCAGGACGCTTCCACCAGTTTTCGGCGGAGAAGATCTCAACCTCCTGGGCGCCGAAGAAGCCGGCGGCTTCCACCATCCGTCTTATGCCTTTGAGATCGATAACGCCATCGCCCATCATGCCGCGGTCCAGCAGCATGTCCTTGGTCGGGACCAGCCAGTCGCAGATATGGTGGGCAAAGATGCGTTTCATCCGCCCGGCCCGGGCAATCTGGTTGGCAAGATCGGGATCCCACCAGACGTGATAGACGTCCACGGCAACGCCGACGTCTTCGCCCAGCTGCTCGCACATGTCGAGCGCCTGGCCGAGCGTGTTCACGCAGGCGCGGTCGGCGGCATACATCGGATGCAACGGCTCGATTGCGAGTTTCACGCCCGCAGCCTGCGCATGCGGCAGCACGGCGGCGATACCGTCGAATACCATCTGGCGCGCTGCGACGATATCTTTCGAACTGCCCGGCAGGCCGCCGACGACGAGAACGAGGCAATCGGCTGAAAATGCCGCCGCTTCGTCGATGGCGCGTCTGTTGTCGTCGAGGTTCTTCTGCCAGTCCGCCGCGTTTGCCGCCGGAAAGAAACCGCCGCGGCAAAGGCCTGTGAGCTTGATGCCGTTCGACTTGACGATACGTACCGCCTCGTCGAGGCCGGCCTTGGCGACCTGATCGCGCCAGGGCGCAATCGAGGTGATGCCGTGTTTCAGGCAGATATCGACGGCTTCGGCAAAGTCGCATTGTTCGCGGATCGTCGCGAGATTGATCGAAAGTCCTTCGACCTGCATGTCATTCCCCTCCCATTGCCGGCCAGCGCTCAGTGAACGCCGTGGACGGCAAGCACCTGCTTCATGCGGGCAGTTGCCATTTCCGGATCGGCAAGGACGCGGGCCTTGTCGGCCAGGCGGAAAAGTTCCGCCAGATGTACGAGAGACCGCGTGCTCTGCTGGCCGCCGATCATCGTGAAATGATCCTGCAGGCCGTTGAGATAGGCGAGGAAAACGACGCCGGTCTTGTAGAAGCGGGTCGGCGCCTTGAAAATGTGGCGCGACAGGGGAACGGTCGGTTCGAGCAGGTCGAAGAATTCGCGATTGCTCTTGCGGCCGAGCGCATCGAGCGCCGCGGAGGCGGCCGGTGCGATCGCGTCGAAGATGCCGAGCAGCGCGTCCGAATGGCCCTGTTCGTCGCCGGCGATCAGTTCGGCATAGTTGAAGTCGTCGCCCGTATACATGCGCACGCTCTTCGGCAGCTGCCGGCGCATGGTCACTTCCTTCTCCTTGGAAAGAAGCGAGATCTTGATGCCGTCGACCTTCGCGGCATTGGATTCGATGACCTGAAGGCAGGTTTCCATTGCTTTCAGGTGGTCGCCATTGCCCCAATATCCCTGAAGGGCCGGGTCGAACATTTCGCCGAGCCAATGGATGATGACGGGTTCCCTGACCTGGCGAAGGATCCGGTCATAGACCCTGATATAGTCGTCCGGTCCCTTGGCGGCGGCAGCGAGCGCCCGGCTTGCCATCAAGATGATGCGGCCGCCCGCGGCTTCCACCGTCTCGATCTGCTCCTCATAGGCACGAATGATCGTGTCGATTGTCACGTCGGGTCCGGGCGCCAGATGGTCGGTGCCGGCGCCGCAGGCAATCAGCGCGTCCTTGCGGGAGCCGGCTTCGGCAAGCGCACGACGGATCAGCTCGCGTGCTTCCGGCCAGCCGAGACCCATGCCGCGCTGGGCCGTATCCATCGCCTCGGCAACGCCGAGGCCGAGATCCCACAGGCGATGGCGGAAGGCAAGCGTCCGCTCCCAGTCGATTGCCGGCGTCAGCCACGGATCGTTGTCGGCAAGCGGATCGGCCACCACATGGGCGGCAGCAAAGGCGATGCGCGGGAAGCTCTTGGCCTCCCGCTTCTTGAGCTCGATCGGCGTGCCGGTCAGCGCATAGGGAACGATTTTGCCGTCGAGAGGAAGATTGATCGTCGTCACGGCTCAGAACTCCAGGGCGGGGACATCGAGCCAGCGGCGCTCGGCCCAGGATTTCAGGCCGAGTTCGGCAAGCTGCACGCCCTTGGCTCCGGCTTCCAGCCCGTAGGGCCACGGAGCGTCTTCGACGACATGGCGGATGAACATTTCCCACTGCGCCTTGAAGCCGTTGTCGAAAACCTGCGTATCCGGCACCTCGTCCCAGGTCTTGTAGAAGTCGATGGTCTGCGGCTGGTCCGGGTTCCAGACCGGCTTCGGCGTGTTGACGCGATGCTGGCTCCAGCATTTCGTCAGGCCCGCAACGGCAGAGCCGTGCGTGCCGTCCACCTGGAAGGTCACAAGATCGTCGCGGCGCACGCGAACGGCCCAGGAGGAGTTGATCTGCGCGATCGCCCCGCCCTCCAGTTCGAAGGTCGCGTAGGCAGCGTCGTCGGTATCGCAGTTGTAGGGTTTGCCCTGTTCGTCGATACGGCTCGGAATATGGGTCGCACCAAGGCACGAAACGGCCTTCACCTCGCCGAAGAGATTGTCGAGCACATAGCGCCAGTGGCACAGCATATCGAGGATGATGCCGCCGCCATCGGCCTTTCTGTAGTTCCAGGAGGGGCGCTGGGCCGGAACGCCCCAATCGCCTTCGAAGACCCAGTAGCCGAATTCGCCGCGCACAGAGAGGATCTTGCCGAAGAAACCGGAATCGCGCAGCAGCGCCAGCTTGCGCAGGCCGGGCAGGAAGAGCTTGTCCTGCACCACGCCGTGCTTGAGGCCGGAGGCGCGCGCCTTGCGGGCAAGCTCGATCGCCACCTGCAGGTCGTCGGAAATCGGCTTTTCGCAATAGACATGCTTGCCGGCGTCCAGCGCCTTGGAGAGCAGTTCGGCGCGCATCAGCGTCGTGCCGGCATCGAAGAAGATCGTGTCGTCGGGATTGGCGAGCGCTGCGTCGAGATCGGTCGACCAGCGCTTGATATTATGCTTGCGGGCAAGCTCTTCCATCTTGGCGCCGTTGCGGCCGACGATGATGGGATCGATTTCGAGTTTCTCGCCTGATTTCAGCGTGATGCCGCCCTGGTCGCGAAAGGCGAGGATCGACCGGACGAGGTGCTGATTGTAGCCCATGCGGCCGGTGACGCCATGCAAAATGATCCCCAGACGTGCCATTTTTCCCTCCCTGGAAGCTTTTATGCGGCGGGAGCGGGCAGCCAGGCCCGGCCCTCCCGAGCCGGTAACTAAACAGTTACTTGATGGCAGAAGAGGAATATTGCTGTCAATAGACAATTCCGTTTTTTGAAAATCAGCGCTTTATCGAGGCGAGCGTGACGTGGACGATATGCCGCTCCCACGCATCCAGATTGCCGGGCGTGATCAGGTCGCGGCCGAAGATCGTCGAAAGCGTGTACTGGTTGGACAAATAGAAATAGCCGAGCGAGGCGATGGTCAGATAGACGTGCAGCGGATCGGCGGTCTCGATGAAGACACCGGCTTTCTTGCCTTCCTCCAGCACCTGCGAGAGTTCGCCGATCAGATGCGAGTGCAGCTCCTTGAGCCGCACGGACTGGCGCAGCCAGCGGGCGCGATGCAGGTTCTCCGTCCCGAGCAGGCTCAGGAATTCAGGATGCTGCAGGAAGTAGCGCCAGGTGAAGAGGGCAAGCTCGCCGATGCCCTCCTCGGGGCTGCGCGTGCCGATATTCAGCGCGCGTTCCGCCGTGCGGATGCTGACATAGGCCTCCTCCAGCACCCGCAGATAGAGCTGCTCCTTGTCGCCGAAATAGTGGTAGAGCATCCGCTTGTTGGTGCCGGCGCGCTCGGCAATAGCATCGACACGCGCCCCACCCATGCCGTTCTCCGCAAATTCCTGCGTGGCGGCTTCCAGGATGGCCGCGCGGGTGCGCTCCGGATCGCGTTGGGCGGTTCGCTCGGCGGGCGGGCGCTTGATTTTCTTTTTTGCGCTCTCCCCGGTGTCGTTCATCTGATATCCCCTATTTCCCCATGTTGCGCTCATATGGCTAAAGCGGGACAATGTAAAAACTCAAATTGGCCGACGCAACCGCGCCACCAACACCGCTTGACAGTCCGGAGGCTTTGAACATAACTTGTAACCAATTAGTTATTTGTTGCAAGATAGCTAATTCGGAAGCGTGTGGAGGCGCTTCCTTTTGGGAGGAGGAAAACCAATATGACTTTTCGTGTAAGCAGACGTAATTTCATGGCGGGGGGTGCTACGCTCCTTTCGCTGTCGGCGCTCGGAAACAGCGCTTTTGCCCAGGAAAACCGCCTGCGCCTCATCTGGTGGGGCTCTCAGCCGCGCGCTGACCGCACCAACAAGGTCTCCGACCTTTTCAAGGCGCAGCACAGCGGCGTTTCGATCACCGGCGAATTCCTCGGATGGGCCGATTACTGGCCGCGCCTTGCCACCCAGGTGGCCGGCCGCAACGCCCCCGACGTCATCCAGATGGACTATCGCTACATCGTCGAATATGCCCGGCGCGGCGCTCTCGCCCCGCTGGAATCCTACATGCCCTCGAAGCTGCAGCTCGACGATTTCGACCCGGCGCAGATCGAAGGCGGCAAGGTGGACGGCCATTTCTACGGCGTCAGCCTCGGCGCAAACTCGGCGGCGACGGTCATCAACACCGTCGCCTTCAAGGAGGCCGGCATCGACGTGCCGACCAACAAGACCACCTGGGAAGAGTTCGGCAAGATCGGCGCCGAAATCACCAAGGCCGGCAAACGCAAGGGCTATTTCGGCTTTGCCGACGGCAGCGGCGGCGAGCCGCTCTTCGAAAACTACCTGCGCCAGCGCGGCAAGGCGCTCTACACGGCAGATTCGAAAATTGCCTTCGGTGCCGAGGATGCGTCCGAATGGTTCGACATGTGGGCCAAGTTCCGTGAGGCCGGTGCCTGCGTAACGCCCGATATTCAGGCGCTCTACAAGGACACGATCGACACCAGCCCGCTGACCGTCGGCAAGGCTGCCTGCGACTATGCCCATTCCAACCAGTTCGTTGGTTATCAGGCGATGGTCAAGGACAAGCTGATGCTCAGCAACTACATGCGCATCAAGCCGGATTCGAAGGGTGGTCACTATCGCAAGCCTTCGATGTTCTTCTCGGTCTCCGCGCAGTCGAAGGCGATCGATCAGGCCGTCGACTACGTCAACTTCTTCGTCAAGAACCCCGATGCCGCCAAGATCCTCGATGTCGAGCGCGGCATTCCGGAATCGAAGGCGATGCGTGAGGTTGTCGCCGGCACGCTCGATGAGACCGGCAAGATCCCGCTCGAATATGTCGGCGGTCTTGGCGATCTCGCGGGCCCGCTTCCGCCCCCGCCGCCGACCGGCGCCGGCGAAGGCCAGGTCGTGCTGCGCACGATCTCCGAACAGGTCGCGTTCGGCCAGCTTACGCCTGCCGATGCCGGCAAGCAGCTCGTGGATGAAATCACGCGAATTCTCGCGCGGGGTTGATCTTATATGACAAATGCGATGCGCACGTCCGCAGGGACGGTAACGGTGGAAAGATATCAGGGAGCAAGGGCTGACGGACGCTTCCGGCGGCTGTGGAATGCCAATGCTCCCGGCTATCTCTTTCTGCTTCCCTGGCTGATAGGCTTCTTCGGCCTGACGCTCGGCCCGGCCCTGATTTCGCTCTACCTCTCCTTCACCGACTTCGACATGTTGCGGGCGCCGGGATGGGTTGGGGCAGCCAATTACGTGCGCATCGCCACGGCCGATCCGAAATTCGCCTCGGCCATGTCCGTCACGCTGACCTATGTCGTCCTGTCGGTGCCCTTCAAGCTGACTTTTGCGCTGCTCGTCGCGCTTGCCCTGAACCGGGGTCTGCGCGGCCTGCCGATCTACCGCGCGATCTTCTACCTTCCGTCGCTTCTCGGCGGCAGCGTCGCGATCGCCGTGCTGTGGCGCCAGCTTTTCGCCAGCGACGGCCTTGTCAATGCTGCGCTCGCGCATTTCGGCATCGTCGGTCCTAGCTGGATCTCGCATCCGAGCTACTCGATCTATACGTTGGTCGCACTGTCGGTCTGGCAGTTCGGTTCGCCGATGATCATCTTCCTGGCCGGATTGCGGCAGATCCCGCAGGATATGTATGAGGCGGCAAGCCTCGACGGCGCCTCGAAATTCCGCCAGTTTTACAAGATTACCCTGCCGCTTCTGACACCGGTGATCTTCTTTAACGCGGTCGTGCAGACGATCGATGCCTTCAAGGCCTTCACGCCGGCCTTCATCATTTCAGGCGGTACCGGCGGCCCGATCAATTCGACGCTGTTCTACACGCTCTATCTCTACCAGGAAGCTTTCGGCAATTTCCGCATGGGCTACGCTTCGGCGCTCGCCTGGATCCTCGTGGTGATCATCGCGATCTTCACTGCCTTCTCCTTCCTGACTTCGCGCTATTGGGTACATTACGATGACTGAGATGACCGCTTCCGTCACCGTGGCCAGGCCGCCATCGGACATTACCAAACGTAGCCTGCCGGCGACGCTCGTCATCCACGCGCTGCTGATCGCCGCCTCGCTTCTGATGCTCTATCCGCTGCTGTGGATGGTGTCCGCATCGGTCAGGCCGGAAAACGAGATCTTCTCGTCGACCTCGCTCATTCCGTCCTCGGTCGATTTCTCGTCCTATGTGCGCGGCTGGACCGGCCTCGACATTTCCTTCGGCCGGTTCTTCTGGAATTCGCTTGTCATCTCGCTTCTGGTCGTCGCCGGCAATGTCATCGCCTGTTCGCTGACGGCTTTCGCCTTCGCGCGGCTGCGTTTTGCCGGCCGGAACTTCTGGTTCGCGATCATGCTCGGCACGCTGATGATCCCCTATCACGTGACGCTGATCCCGCAGTATGTGCTTTTCCTCGACCTTGGCTGGGTCAATACCATCCTGCCGCTGGTCGTGCCGAAATTCCTGGCAAGCGACGCCTTTTTCATCTTCCTGATGGTGCAGTTCTTCCGCGGCATCCCGCGCGAACTCGACGAGGCGGCGATGATGGACGGCTGCAGCGCCTGGCGCATCTACTGGAAGATCATGCTGCCGCTGTCACTGCCGGTGCTGGCCACAGCCGCGATCTTCTCCTTCATCTGGACCTGGGACGATTTCTTCGGTCCGCTGATTTACCTCAACGACATGAACACCTACACGATCCAGCTCGGCCTTCGCACTTTCGTGGATTCCACCAGCGCTTCGGACTGGGGCGGACTGTTTGCCATGTCGACGCTGACGCTCGTGCCCGTGTTCTTCTTCTTCCTGTTCTTCCAGCGCCTGCTGATCGAAGGCATCGCCACGACCGGCATGAAGCGCTGATGGATCGGGTAAGAAAGCCAGACAGGATTAAATGACATGAGCATCAAGACAGTCGCGATCATCGGCTGCGGTATCGGCCGTTCCCACATCGTCGAAGGTTACCTGCCGCATCCGGACAAGTTCAAGGTCGTCGCCATCTGCGATCTGAACGAAGAACGCCTGAAGACGGTCGGAGACGAATTCGGCATCGAACGGCGCACGACCTCCTTCGATGAGCTGCTGGCGGATGGCAGTATCGACATCATCGATATCTGCACGCCGCCCGGCATCCACAAGCAACAGGTCATCGCAGCCCTTGCCGCCGGCAAGCACGTGGTCTGCGAGAAGCCGCTGACCGGCTCGCTTGCCGGTGCCGACGAGATCATCGCCGCCGAAAAGACGGCCAAAGGCACGCTGATGCCGATCTTCCAGTATCGCTACGGCGATGGCGTGGAAAAGGCCAAGCGCATCATCGACGCTGGTCTTGCCGGCAAGTTCTACATGGGCTCGGTCGAAACCTTCTGGCGCCGCAAGCCGGAATATTATGCCGTGCCCTGGCGCGGCAAATGGGCGACGGAGCTCGGCGGTGTGCTCGTCACCCACGCGCTGCACCTGCATGACATGCTCTTTTATCTCGCCGGTCCGGCGATCCGCGTCTTCGGCCGCGTGGCAACGCGCGTCAACGAGATCGAGGTCGAAGACTGCGCCTCCGTCAGCCTGCAGATGCAGAACGGCGCTTTCGTTTCGCTTTCCTGCACGCTCGGTTCGCAGAACGAGATCAGCCGGCTCAGGCTTCACTTCGAAAACATCACCTTTGAAAGCAACCATGAGGCCTATGCGCCCGGCCAGGACCCCTGGCAGATCATCGCCGCCGACGCCGAAGTACAGGCGAAGGTCGACGCCGTGATCGCCGACTGGCAGCCCGTGCCGCTGCGTTTCAACACGCAGATGCTGCGCTTCCACGACTACCTGATGGGCAAAGGCCCGCTTCCGGTGACGAGCGCCGATGCACGGCGCGCACTGGAACTGGTCACGGCCATCTATCAATCTTCCGATAGCGGCGCCGATGTCGCCCTGCCGATCGGTCCTGACAGCCCGAAA
Source organism: Rhizobium sp. GCM10022189 (assembly GCF_042656325.1). Taxonomy (NCBI): domain Bacteria; kingdom Pseudomonadati; phylum Pseudomonadota; class Alphaproteobacteria; order Hyphomicrobiales; family Rhizobiaceae; genus Rhizobium; species Rhizobium sp. GCM10022189. The sequence continues at coordinate 22,290 of NZ_JBHSOR010000051.1, read as the reverse complement.
TACGCCGACTGGCGTGCAAGAACCAAATAAGAGGGGATTTCGGAACATGGCAACGAGTGTCGTTCTTCAGAAGGTCGAGAAGCGCTATGGCTCGCTCGACGTCATCCACGGCATCGACCTGACGATCGATCCCGGTGAATTCGCCGTCTTCGTCGGCCCTTCGGGTTGCGGCAAGTCCACGCTGCTGCGCATGATCGCCGGCCTTGAGGAGATCTCCGGCGGAGCGCTGCTGCTCGACAACGAGCGCATGAACGAAGTAACGCCCGCCAAGCGCGGCATCGCCATGGTCTTCCAGTCCTACGCGCTTTATCCGCATATGTCTGTTTACAAGAACCTCGCCTTCGGCCTCGAGACCGCAGGCTACAAGAAGGCCGAGATCGAGCCCAAGGTACGCCGCGCCGCACAGATCCTGCAGATCGAGAAGCTGCTCGAACGCAAGCCGAAGGCACTGTCGGGCGGCCAGCGTCAACGCGTCGCGATCGGTCGCGCCATCGTGCGCGAACCGCGCATCTTCCTCTTCGACGAACCGCTGTCCAACCTCGATGCGGAACTGCGCGTGCAGATGCGTGTCGAGATTTCCCGCCTGCACCGCAGCCTCGGCAACACGATGATCTACGTCACCCACGATCAGGTGGAAGCCATGACCATGGCCGACAAGATCGTCGTGCTGAATTCCGGCCGTATCGAACAGGTCGGCGCCCCGCTCGATCTCTATAACAATCCCGCCAACCGTTTCGTTGCCGGTTTCATCGGCAGCCCGAAGATGAATTTCCTGAGCGCCAGGATCGAGACCGTCACCGACAACGGCTCGACCGTCAATGTCTGCGGCAATTCCATTCAGCTCGGTCGCCGGCTTGCCGGTCAGGCCGGACAGAACGTCACCTTCGGCATCCGCCCCGAACATCTGGCGCTGACGGAAGGCGGCACGGTTCTTTCGACCGTCAATGTCGATCTCGTCGAAAATCTCGGCGGCGCCACGATGCTTTACGCGACGACGCCGGACAATCAGGCGCTGACCATCGCCCTCGATGGCCAGCAGAAGGTCGAGCGCGGCACCAATGTGAAGGCCTCCTTCGATCCGGCGCGCTGCCACGTCTTCGATGAGACCGGAAAGACGATCTGAATTGACCGCAACTTGACAGTCGATCCCTCTCGAGCCCATCATTTGTCCTGGGCTACGAGGGGGATACGCGTGACGCCTGAAGAGAGGATTCATGCGCTAGGCATCTGGCAAGGCCCGATCGACATAGCCCCGATTGCCGGCGGCCTCACCAACAGAAATTACCTGGTGAAGGATGGCGCACTGAAGCGGGTCGTGCGTCTCGGCGACGATATTCCGATCCATCATATCAACAGGCAGAACGAGCTTGCGGCGAGCCGCGCCGCGCACGCGGCAGGCATCTCGCCCGCCGTTATCCATCACGTGCCGGGTGTGCTGGTGCTCGACTATATCGATGCCACGCCACTGTCGCCCGACGATGTCAGAAAGCCGGAAACGCTTGTCCGTCTGATCCCGTTGATCCGCACCTGCCATCACGACATGGCGCGCCAGTTCCGCGGTCAGGCAATCATCTTCTGGGTCTTTCATGTGATCCGCGATTATGTGGCGAACCTCAAGGCCGCAAACAGCCCCTACGCGCTGCGGCTGGACGATCTGCTGGACAAGGCCGAGCGTCTCGAAAGAGCCGCCGGTCCCTTCGAGATCGCCTTCGGTCACAATGACCTGCTCGCCGCCAATTTCCTCGATGACGGCAGGCGGCTCTGGCTGATCGATTGGGACTATGCCGGTTTCAATACGCCGCTTTTCGATCTCGGCGGTCTTGCCTCCAACAGTGAGTTTTCGGCGGAAGCCGAACGCCGCATGCTGGAAACCTATTTCGAGCGACCGCTGACGGATGATCTCAACCGCCGTTACCAGGCCATGAAATGCGCCTCGCTGCTGCGCGAGACGCTGTGGAGCATGATCTCCGAGATCCATTCGACCATCGATTTCGACTACGCCACCTATACCGCTGAAAACCTCACCCGCTTCGAGCGCGCCTACCGGGCATTTGAACAGGATCATTGAATGACGAAGCAACTACCGAAGACGGCGAAGGCCGTGGTCATCGGCGGCGGCATCATTGGCTGCTCGACCGCCTATCATCTGGCCAAGCTCGGCTGGACCGATACCGTGCTCTTGGAGCGCAAGAAGCTGACGTCGGGCACCACGTTCCACGCCGCCGGCCTTGTCGGCCAGTTGCGCACCAGCGCCAACATCACCCAGCTTCTGGGATATTCCGTCGATCTCTACAAGAAGCTCGAGGCCGAGACCGGCCTCGGTACCGGCTGGAAGATGAATGGCGGCTTGCGGCTTGCCTGTAATGAAGAGCGCTGGACCGAAGTCAAGCGTCAGGCGACGACGGCCCAGTCCTTCGGCCTCGAAATGCATCTCCTGAACCCGCAGGAAGCCTTCGATCTCTGGCCGCTGATGACGACGGACGATCTCGTCGGGGCTGCCTACCTGCCGACGGATGGACAGGCCAATCCCTCCGATATCACCCAGGCATTGGCAAAAGGCGCCCGCATGGCCGGTGTCTCGATCTTCGAGGATACGGAAGTTCTCGATCTCGAACTCGACAGAGGCAGGATCCGCGCCGTCCTCACCGCACAAGGCCGCATCGAATGCGAGCGCGTGGTGGTCTGCGCTGGCCAGTGGACCCGCAGCTTCGCAGCCCGCTTCGGCGTCAACGTGCCGCTCGTTTCGGTCGAACACCAGTATATCATCACCGAATCCTTTGGCGTGCCTTCCAATCTGCCCACGCTGCGCGATCCCGATCGCCTGACCTACTACAAGGAGGAGGTCGGCGGCATGGTCATGGGCGGCTATGAGCCGGATCCGATCGCCTGGGCTCTGGACGGCATACCCGAAGGTTTCCACTACACGCTGCTCGACAGCAATTTCGATCATTTCGAACAGATCATGGAACAGGCGCTCGGCCGCGTCCCGGCGCTTCAGAATGCCGGCATCAAGCAGCTTCTGAACGGCCCGGAAAGTTTTACCCCCGACGGCAACTTCATCCTTGGCGAGGCGCCGGAGCTGAAGAATTTCTTCGTCGGCGCCGGCTTCAACGCTTTCGGCATTGCCTCTGCCGGCGGGGCGGGCATGGCGCTTGCCGAATGGGTAACGAAGGGCGAACCACCCTACGATCTCTGGCCGGTCGATATCCGCCGCTTCGGCCGCCCGCATTTCGATCCGGACTGGGTCCGCACGAGAACGCTGGAGGCCTATGGCAAACACTACACGCTGGCCTTTCCCTTCGAGGAATATTCGAGCGGCCGGCCCTGCCGGAAGTCGCCGCTTTATGACCGGCTGAAGGCGCAGGGCGCCTGCTTCGGTGAAAAGCTCGGCTGGGAGCGGCCGAACTGGTTTGCCGATCTCTTCGCCAACGAAGAGCCGAAGGACATCTACACTTACGGTCGCCAGAACTGGTTTACTGCCGTCGGCCGCGAGCACAAGGCCGTGCGCGAGGCGGCCGTCATCTTTGACCAGACGTCTTTTGCCAAATTCGCACTGAAGGGCAGGGATGCCGAGGCCGCCCTCTCATGGATTGCCGCCAATGACGTCGCAAAGCCCGTGGGATCGCTGATCTACACGCAGATGCTGAACGACAAGGGCGGCATCGAATGTGATGTCACCTGTGCTCGTATCGCCGAGAACGAATATTACATCGTCACCGGCACCGGCTTTGCCACGCATGATTTCGACTGGATCTCGCGCAATATCCCCGATGGCCTCCATGCCGAACTGGTCGACGTCACCTCGGCCTACACGGTCCTGTCGCTGATGGGCCCGAATTCCCGCGCCATCCTGGAGAAAGTCACGACCGGCGACGTCTCCAACGCCGCCTTCCCCTTCGGCCGCGTCAAGACGATCGGCATTGCCGGCTGCCCTGTGCGGGCGCTGCGCATAACCTATGTCGGCGAGCTCGGCTACGAACTGCATGTGCCGATCGAATATGCAACGACTGTCTATGACGCGCTGATGGCGGCGGATGGGCAGTTCGGTCTCGTCAACGCCGGCTACCGCGCCATTGAAAGCTGCCGCCTGGAAAAAGGCTACCGTGCCTGGGGTTCCGATATCGGCCCCGACCACACGCCGGTGGAAGCCGGTCTCGGCTGGGCCGTGAAGACACGGAGGAACACGCCCTTCAAGGGCCGCGAGGCGATCGAACGCCAGCTCGAAGGCGGCGTGAAGAAGATGCTCGCCTGCTTCGTGCCGGATGATCCCGATATCGTGCTGCTCGGCCGCGAAACCATCTATCGTGACGGAGCGCGCGTCGGCTGGCTCTCAAGCGGTGGCTTTGGCTACACAATCGGCAAGCCGATCGGCTACGGGTATGTCCGCAACTCCAATGGCGTAACGGAGGATTTTGTCCTTTCCGGCACCTATGAGCTGGATGTCGCCCGCGAGCGCGTGCCCTGCAAGGTCAGCCTCAAGCCGCTCTATGATCCGGAGATGAAGCGTGTGAAAGCCTGAAGCTCCCCATCCAGAACGATGGCGCAGGCAGGCTCCGGAATTGAGCCTGCCTGCGCCTCGTTATGGGCGCAATTCCGATCAAGGAACGTCAAAACAGCGGCAGCCTGTCGTCCTGGATCAGGATTTCCAGCTTGTTGGCCACATCCTCGGTCCAGCCAATATTCGCGGTGAGAGCCCGTGGGAACAGCCCCGGGAGCTTGAAGAGCGCCGCCGAAACGGCCCCGCCATTGCGCGGCACATCGGCAATCAGCGCCGCAATCTCTTCCGCCCGCGGGTCGCGCAGTTCGTAACGCTCGCCATTGCGATCGACGCCTATTGCATACCGCATCCATGCTGCCACTGCGATCGCGTAGGTTTCCGCCTTGCCGCCCTTGGCAAGTGCTTCCGTTGCCGGTTCGAGCAGGCGCTGCGGCAGTTTCTGTGTGCCGTCCATGGCGATCTGATAGGTCCGGTGCGCAATCGCCTTGTTTGCAAAGCGCGCTATCAATTCGTCGGCATAGGTATCGAGATCGATTCCGGGGACCGGATCCAGCGTTGCTGCCGCCGCATTCATGTGCCGGCGTGCAAGGGCCGCAAGTCCGGCATCGTCCATGACGTCGCGGATGAATTCATAGCCAGCTGTATAACCGAGATAGGCAAGCAGCGAATGCGCACCGTTGAGCATGCGCAGCTTCATTTTCTCATAGGCCGAAACCTCTTCGACCATCAGCGCACCGTGAACCTTTTCCCAGGCCGGGCGGCCGTTGGCGAAATGGTCCTCGATCACCCATTGGGTGAAAGGCTCCGTCTCGATTGCTGCCATGTCCGTGCGGCCTGTCAGCCGCCTGGCATCGGCGTAGGTCGCATCGGTGCTGGCCGGCGTGATGCGGTCGACCATCGTGGAGGGGAAGGGCACATTCGCTTCGATCCAGTGATGCAGGTCAGGATCGATGCGGGCGGTAAATTCCAGCACCAGGCGCTTCAGTACCGCACCATTGCTCGGCAGGTTGTCGCAGCTGAGCGGCGTGAAGGGTGGTATGCCCTTCTGCCGGCGCCGCGCCAGGCCCTCGACGAGATAGCCGATGACACCGCGCGGCGCGTGCCGGTTGGCAAGGTCGGCGACGATATCGGGGTGCTTGAGATCGAGGCCGCCTGTCGCCGGATCGAAACCATAGGCCTTTTCCGTCACCGTCATGCTGACGATGCGGATACCGGGATCTTCGAGCCGTGCCAGCAGGCCGGCCGGATCGCGCGGCGCCACATGCGCCTTCAGGATCGAGCCTATGACCTGCGCCGTCGTGCCCGACGTATCGCGGATCAGCACCGCGTAGAGCCCGTTCTGGGCGGAGAGATTGTCGGCGACATCGGGGGTGCGAAGGCTTGCCACCTCGATGCCCCAGTCGCCGCCGGCCGCAGCAAGCGCGCCATCCGTGAAGGGCGCGAAATGGGCGCGGAAGAAGGCGCCCGGACCGAGATGCAGGATGCCGGATTTCAGTGCGGTCCGGTCATAGGCAGGAAGCTTCGCCGTCGGCGCAAGGCCGGTCACGTTCTGCAATCTGTCGCTCACAGCTTGTAGGCCTTCTTCGCATTGTCGTAGGAGAGTTCACGTGCGACGACTTCGGCTTCCTTCCTGGAAATCCGGTGCTCGGCCGCCAGCTGCGCCAGGAAGCGGCAGATCTCGCGGCGCCAGACGTCGTGGCGGGCGGGAATCGACAGCAGGGCGCGCGTATCGTCGTTGAAACCGGCGAGGTTCGCAAAGCCGGCCGTCTCCACCACCTGGTCGAGATAGCGGCGAATGCCGAGCGGGCTGTCGTGGAACCACCAGGGCGGCCCGATCATCAGGCAGGCCCAATGGCCGGCCATCGGCGCCAGCTCGCGCGCGTAAGTCGTCTCATCGAGCGTGAAGAGCAGGATCCGCAGACCAGGCGCATGACCGTATTTCGAAAGCAACGCATTGAGACCGCCGACCCAGTCGGTGCGCGTCGGAATGTCGGCGCCCATGTTCGGTCCGCGGGTTTCGAATAGTTCGCGGTCCGTGTTGCGGCGCGCGCCGGCATGGATCTGCATCACCATGCCGTCCTCGGCGGACAGGCCAGCCATTTCCGTCATCATCTGGCCGCGGAAAAGCTCCGCATCTGCAGCCGAAAGCGGCCCCTTCAGCGCCTTGTCGAGCAGCGCCTGCTTTTCGGCAAGCGGCAGATCGGCGGTAAAGGCGCTCGGCACGCCATGGTCGGTCGCCGTCGCGCCGAACTGGCGGAAATAGGCGCGCCGCTTGCGGTGCGCGTCGATCAGCCCGTCCCATCTGGTGATGTCGCAGCCGGTGATCTCGCCGAATTTGACGAGATTGTCGCGGAAACCGGCGGCATCGGGGTCGGTGACGCTGTCGGGCCGGTAGGTCGTGCGCACTTTGCCGATCCAGCCGTCGGCGGCCATCTTCTGGTGGTGCGCAAGCGGATCAAGTGCGCCTTCCGTCGTGGCAATTGTTTCGATGCCGAAGCGCTTATGCAGCGCCCGCGGCCGAAACTCGGGAAGCTTGAGCTGCGCGTTGATGTGGTCATAGAGCGCATCGGCATTGTCCGCCGTCAGCGGCTCGGTGCAGCCGAGCACGGCCGACATGGCGTGATCGACCCAGAGGCTCGAGGGCGTCCCGCGGAAGAGATGGTATTTGGCGGCGAAGGCACGCCAGATATCCCGCCCGCTTGAAACCGGCTTGCCGTCGAGGCGTGGCACGCCGAGCTCGTCGAGCCTGGTGCCGGTGCTGTGCAGCATGCGGAAGAGATAGTGGTCGGGAATGACAAGCAGCGAGGCGGCATCTTCGAAGGCCTTGTCGTCCGCGAACCAGGACGGTTCGGTGTGCCCGTGCGGGCTGACGATTGGAAGACCGCGCACCGTCTCGTAGAGATCGCGTGCTATTGCCCGCGTTGCCGGATCGGCGGGAAAGAGCCGGTCCGGATGAAGAAAGCCGTTACCTACATCCATCAGTTTTCCTCCCTGGTGGATAAGGGCCTACCCCACAAGAAGAGATGCGGCAAGGCCTTTTAGTAACCAAACGGTTCACATTCGATTGCCTTTTTTCCGACCCTCGAAACCGTTGACGCCCCGACCTATTTCGGCTTTGGAAATGCCACCAGATTGACGGGGAGAAACCGATGTCAGACGCAGCCCGTATCACCAGGCTGGAAGAAATACTGGCCCATCAGGCAAAGACGATCGATGAGCTTTCCGACCAGCTTGCCGAGCAATGGAAGGTCGTGGAGCAGACACGCGCCAAACTTGACCGATTGACCGAGCGATTTCTGAGCCTGGAGGAACAGTCGCTGGAAGCGCCGCCGATCACGAGGCCGCCGCACTACTGAACCGGACGCGCGCCGCCGGCTGGCGGCGGGCGGGCAGACGGAAAGCGGTTTCGCGCTTCCGCCCTTTGCGCTATAGCCCGGAAAGACAGAGCTGAACGAGAGACATCCCATGGCCGCCACCATCCGTTATCACCAGGGCGATATTTCCGCGGCAGATGCCGCCCGCTATACCGGCGCCATCGCAATCGATACCGAAACGCTGGGGCTCGTGCCGCGCCGGGACCGTCTCTGCGTCGTGCAGCTTTCGCCGGGTGACGGTTCGGCCGATGTGATCCGCATTGCGGCCGGGCAGAAGGAAGCGCCGAACCTGGTGGCGCTGCTTGCCGATCCGTCGCGCCAGAAGATCTTTCATTACGGCCGCTTCGATATCGCTGTTCTCTTCCACACGTTCGGCGTCACCACGACGCCGGTCTTCTGCACGAAGATCGCCTCGCGCCTGACGCGCACCTACACGGACCGCCACGGCCTGAAGGACAATCTGAAGGAAATGCTCGAGGTCGACATCTCCAAGGCGCAGCAATCCTCCGATTGGGCTGCCGAGACGCTCTCGCAGGCGCAGCTCGAATATGCCGCCTCCGATGTGCTCTACCTGCATGCATTGCGCGACAAGCTGAACGAGCGCCTGATTCGCGACGGCCGCCTGGAACATGCAACAGCCTGTTTCGAATTCCTGCCGACACGCGCCAAGCTCGATCTTCTCGGCTGGGAAGAGGCGGATATTTTCGCACACAGCTGAAATGCTCTCTGTCGAACATGCTGCGCGGCCGCAGATTGGGCATCTGCGGCCGTTAGCTATTCGTTAAGAGGTTTTCAGTAACATTATCCTTAATTTTTATGCATTCGACGGCGCGAAATGCGCCGATGCGGACAGGAGGATCTGCCGGGATGCGAGGGGCCGGATGAGCACGGTCTCGTTGTACGACCTGCTTTCATAGCCACTTTGCGAAAGGAGCATGCCTGTGTTGTCTCCCATTCGTTCAGCGTCCAATGCAAGCCTTTCTTCCCAGGGTCAGACGGCGGCAATCGTTGCCGGTGGTCTTGGCCGTTCGGTGGTCGCCCCCACCCCGGTCAATGCGGTCGAAGCGGCCGACCTCAATGCTGCGATTGCCGGCAGGCTCAATATTCTGCTCATCGCTGCGCGCCAGCGCATGATCGAAGCGCTTCTCGACATTATCAACGCCACAGGACGCACCATTGCCCTGCAGCGCGGCGAAGGTGAATCCGATCAGGCCTTCGCCGCCCGTGTCGCCGATGCCATCCGCCGCATGCCCGACGCCGAGATCGATGCGGTCGAGCGCCAGCTCTCCGATGACGGGCACAGCCTGCCGCTGAGAATGATTGCCGCGGCGCTTAAGGATCCGACCGGACCGGAAGCCGCCCGTGTCGTCGCCTATCTCGAGACCGTCAGCTACAAGGACAGAGACCTCGCTGCCCGCGCCGTTGTCCGCTCCTACCGCCAGAACGATGCCGCGCCTCTGCCGCGCGCCGAGCAGCGGCCGGAAATCAAGCTTCAGGGAGAGAGCCCGCCCGCCGCACGTCAGCCCGCGGCAAGACCGGCCGAAAGTGCAGCGACGCCCGCTGCCGCCGAAAAAATCGTTCTGGCCGAAGCTCCTGTCGCCGCAAAAGGCGATCTCGCCGTGGGGGGCAGGCAGACCCGCTCTCAGCCTGCGGCAGCGGTGCAAGAAGCTTCGTTTGAGGCTGCTGAACCGGGCGAGACGGAAGGCTTCCAGGCCGCCCGGGCCGCATCGGTAGAGCAGGAAGTACCCGAGCCGGAGCAGGCCGCGCCCGCCGTCGAGCGGCGGCCGATCCCCGTCCGGGCTGATCCGGTCATCCCGCGCAACTGGACCGGGATCATCAGCTCCATGACCGAACAGGTTTCGCAGATGATCGCAGCGATCATTCGCGAGCAGGAAGCCGCTATCCTGTTGACGGATGCACCTGTCGAAGCTGCGGTCGAAATCGATGTGATGCTGGACGAGGCTGTCATCACCGAGGCGACAGAGAGCCTTGCCCGCACTGTTGCCGAAGACGTGGTCGAGCCCGCCTCTGCCCGCGCCGCTCAGGCTTCGCGCCCGTCCCAGGCCGAAATTGCAGCGGTCGCCCAAACGCAGCGTCCCGTGCGCGATATCGCCGCTCAGCCGCAACCGGTTGCCGTCGCAGTCGTCGAGACGCAATCCTATGTCCCGCTCGCAATGCGCATGCCGGACGGGCTCCCCTACGCCCAGACGCCTTATCAATTCGCCCGCGATGAATATAAGGCGACGAAAGCCGACGAGCCCCCGCATCGCCATCACGAAAACGGAGGCGCGCAGGATCAGGATCAGCAGCAGCAGGCGCAATCCGGCCAGGGCAGCGACGAACAGCAGACCGGCGAGGAGGATGCTCCGCGCCAAGAGCGACGCCAGCCGAAGATGTTCGATCCCGATCCGTCCACCGCGCCGGCGACCGTCGCCGATCCGGTCTATGCCCTCTATCAGCGCATGGTCGGCTGGGAATAGTCCGGAACGACCTCCCGAAACGAAAGAACCCGCCGGAGCGCTCCGGCGGGTTCTTCATGTCAATCGGTCGGCGAAGGATTATTCGCCGCCGCGGTTCTTCAGAGCGGCACCCAGGATGTCGCCGAGCGAAGCGCCCGAGTCGGACGAACCGAACTGAGCAACGGCTTCCTTCTCTTCCGCGATTTCCAGAGCCTTGATGGACAGCATGATCTTGCGGTCCTTCTTGGAGAAGTTGGTGACGCGGGCGTCAACCGTCTGGCCGATCGAGAAGCGTTCCGGACGCTGTTCGTCGCGATCGCGAGCGAGGTCGGCGCGACGGATGAAGGAAGTGATGTCTTCGTGGTTGACGAGCTTCACTTCGATACCGCCGTCGTTGACAGCGATGACTTCAGCCGAAACGACGGCGTTCTTGCGCAGGTCGCCGGAAGCGGCAGCTTCGCCGACCGAGTCCTTGCCGAGCTGCTTGATGCCGAGCGAGATGCGCTCCTTCTCGACGTCCACGTCGAGAACGACTGCCTTGACGACGTCGCCCTTGTTGTACTCCTCGATGACCTGCTCGCCCGGACGGTTCCAGTCGAGGTCGGAGAGGTGCACCATGCCGTCGACATCGCCGTCGAGGCCGATGAACAGGCCGAATTCGGTCTTGTTCTTGACTTCGCCTTCAACTTCAGTGCCGGCCGGATGGCTGCGGGCGAATGCTGCCCACGGGTTTTCCAGCGTCTGCTTGAGGCCGAGCGAGATACGGCGCTTGGACGGATCGACTTCGAGAACGACGACTTCGACTTCCTGGCTCGTGGACAGGATCTTGCCGGGGTGAACGTTCTTCTTGGTCCAGGACATTTCCGAGATGTGGATCAGGCCTTCGATGCCCGGCTCCAGCTCGACGAACGCACCGTAGTCGGTGATGTTCGTAACGGTACCGGAAATCTTCTTGCCTTCCGGATACTTGGCCTGGATGCCATCCCACGGATCGGACTCGAGCTGCTTCATGCCGAGCGAGATACGGTGGGTTTCCTGGTTGATGCGGATGATCTGAACCTTGACCTGCTGGCCGATGTTCAGGATTTCCGACGGATGGTTCACACGGCGCCATGCCATGTCGGTGACGTGCAGCAGGCCGTCGATGCCGCCGAGGTCAACGAACGCACCGTAATCGGTGATGTTCTTGACGACGCCGTCAACAACCTGGCCTTCTTCGAGGTTCTGAACGATTTCAGAACGCTGCTCGGCACGGGATTCTTCGAGAACCGTACGGCGCGAAACCACGATGTTGCCGCGGCGCTTGTCCATCTTGAGGATTTCGAAGGGCTGCGGGTTGTGCATCAGCGGAGTGACGTCGCGGATCGGACGGATGTCGACCTGAGAACGCGGCAGGAAGGCGATCGCGCCGTCGAGGTCGACCGTGAAGCCGCCCTTGACCTGGTTGAAGATGACGCCTTCGACGCGCTCGCCGGCCTCGAACTTGGCTTCGAGCTTGATCCAGCTTTCTTCGCGGCGAGCCTTCTCGCGCGACAGAACGGCTTCGCCCAGCGCGTTTTCGATGCGCTCGACATAAACTTCGACTTCGTCGCCGACCTTCAGCGAACCGTCCTTGGCACGTGCGCCGAATTCCTTGAGCGCGATGCGGCCTTCGACCTTCAGGCCGACGTCAACAACGGCGACATCCTTTTCGATGCCCGTGACGATGCCCTTGGTAACATAGCCTTCAGCCAGATCGTTCTTGGCAAAGGACTCTTCGAGAAGGGCCGCGAAATCCTCGCGAGAGGGAGTTGCTACTGACATAAAATCTCCTGCGTGGCCTTCGATAGCGTCAAGGCTCACGTATGCGCCGGTTGGTTCGTGTTGAACGGGCCTGAACCCAGTCCGCCTTCTCTCACGAAGGCAATCCGGCGCTTGGACGGAATTTCAGGCTTGTTTTCGCAATGCGTCCCGTGCTTGAAGCACGGAAAGCCGCTTATTTTTAGGCATTTCGGCTCAAGGCAGCGTCGATAATCGACTTAGCAGCCTGAAACGCGGCCTCTATACTCATTTCCGACGTGTCAAGCAAGTGCGCATCGACCGCCGGTTTCATCGGGCTGTCCGCCCGGTTCATGTCGCGATCGTCGCGTCGTTTGACGTCTTCGAAGATCGCTTCGAAATCCGCCGCCCCGCCCTTGCCGATGATCTCGTCGTAACGGCGTCTCGCGCGCACTTCCGGCGATGCCGTCACATAAAGTTTCACCGGTGCCGCGGGGCAGACGACGGTGCCGATATCGCGCCCGTCGAGAACCGCCCCCGGCAGTTTCTCGGAAAACCGCCGCTGCGCCTCGACCAGCGCCCGGCGAACCGCCGGCATGACAGCAATTTTCGAGGCGGCTTCGCCGATCTCGTGTCGGGACAGTATATCGCGATTGAGGCCGGCGAGTTCAACCTCGCGCGCCATCTTTTCCGCGACAGCCTCGTCGTCGAGCGGCAGGCCGGCGTCGAGGAGCGCCTTCGCCGTCGCCCGGTAGGTAAGGCCGGTATCGAGGTGATGGAAGCCGTATTGCTCCGCGATCCCGCGCGATAGCGTGCCCTTGCCCGCCGCGGCGGGGCCGTCGATGGCGATGATGAAGCTGCCGGTCATAAAGTCATTCCGTGCCGAGGCCGCCGTAACGGCACACCAGTTCCTGCATTTCCGCCTGCTCTGCCATTTGTTCCAGGCCCCTGGCAACACCCTTGCGATCGGCAACCGGCCGGTTCTGGCTCACCTTCCATTTACCCTCTATTGCGGTAATCTCGATTTCGACACCGATGATGCCCTTGAGCTGCGCGCGGATGAAATCTTCAGGTGCATCGCTGACCGACCAGGGTTGCTCACGCGGCCCCTCATGGTCGCCGGTAAGGGCGTTGATCTGCGCAAGCAGCCAGCCGGCGTCCTCGATCACCCGTGCCGCCCCCCGCGCCTGCACGACCGCATAGTTCCAGGTCGACACCACTTTGCCGGTCTCGGCCTTGGTCTGGTACCAGGACGGCGTGATATAGGAATCGGCCCCCTGGAAGACGGCAAGCACCGCCGCGCCTTCGGCAATGTCCTGCCACTGCCGGTTTGCCCGTGCCAGATGCAGCCGCAGCGTTCCCTTCTCCGATGCCGCCGCATCAAGATGGAAGGGCACGGAATTGGCGATCAGGCCGGAAGCCCCCGCCGTAATCAGCAGGCCAAGCGGATGCGCGCGGATCAGCTGATGCTGCACATCAAGGTCGTCCTCGCGAAAATGGGGTGGCTGGTACATGTCAGGCTCGTTCTATTTCTGCTCCAAGGCTCGCCATCAGGTCGAGGAACTGCGGAAAGCCGGTCGCAATTGCCCTTCTGTCGTCGATGCCGACAGGATGCTCCGAAGCCAGCCCCATGACAAGGAAGCTCATGGCGAGACGATGGTCGAGATATGTGCTGACCCGCTTGAGCGCGGCATTGCCGAGCCCCTTTCCATCCGGCCGGCCGGCGACGGAAAACCGGTCCCGGCCTTCTTCGCATTCGACGCCGTTGAGCCTCAGTCCTTCCGCCATCGCCGAAAGCCGGCCCGGTTCCCTGTTGCGCAGGTCCTGCAGGCCGTTCATCACCGTCCGGCCCCTGGCAAAGGCGGCGGCGACGGAAAGGGCCGGATAGTCATCGATCATTGAGAGTGCCCGCTCCGCCGGGACGGTGACACCGGTCAGTTCGCAGTGACGCACGCGCAGATCGGCGATCTCCTCACCGCCGGCAATCCGCCGCTTGAGGATCTCGATATCGGCGCCCATGTCCTGGAGCGTCAGGATCAGACCTGTCCGCGTCGGGTTCATCAGCACATTCGAAATGGTGATGTCCGAGCCGGGTACGAGCAGGGCCGCAACAAGCGGGAAAGCCGCAAGGGAGGGATCGCCCGGCACGTCGATGGTCTGGCCGGTCAGCCGGCCGCGCCCCTGCAGCCGCACCGTCCGCGTACCGTCCTTGTCCGTCTCGATCAAGACTTCTGCGCCGAAGCCGATCAGCATCTTTTCCGTATGGTCACGCGTGATCGCCGGTTCGATAACCGTCGTCACACCCGGAACATTGAGTCCGGCCAGCAAGATCGCCGATTTCATCTGCGCCGAGGCGACGGGCAGCGTATAGCGGATCGGCGCCGGTGTTTCCGGCCCGCGCAGTATGACCGGCAGGCGATCACCCTCCATGGCCTTCACCTGCACGCCCATCCGCCGCAGCGGGTCGAGCACGCGGCCCATCGGCTGTCGTGAGAGCGAAGCGTCGCCGGTAAAGACGGTATCGAAATCGTAGACGCCGGCAAGCCCCATGAGCAGCCGCGCGCCGGTGCCGCCATTGCCGAAATCGAGCGGCGTCTCCGGCGCAAGCAACGTGCCGTTGCCTGTCCCGCCGATGACCCATTCGTCGCCATCCCCACGGATCACGGCGCCCAAGGCCCGCATCGCCTCGGCTGTGCGGAGCACGTCCTCGCCTTCCGCAAGCCCGCGAATGCGCGTTTGCCCCGATGCCACCCCGCCGAGGATCAGCGCGCGGTGCGAGATCGACCTGTCGCCCGCAAGGCGGACGATGCCGGAAAGCCCTGGCGATTTCCGGGCGACGGCCGGCTTCTGTTCAGAACCCCGCGACATGGGCTAATCCCCTGCAAAGGCAATATATAGGCACCGCGGACGATCCGGCATCGGCGCATTTTCCCGGTCGGTCCTGCGGCAATTGCGGCTGGTTAGCACAATCTTCCGAAACGGTCATCCGCAATGCCGGCGAAAAGGCCCGGACAGCCACGCGAAGTTTGGCTTTGACATGGGAAGCCGTAGCGATTAAGGGGACCGGCTTATAAATTCCGAATAGAACGCCGGTTTGACGGCATTTGCCGAATCTCGCATTCGGCCATTCTCACGAGGCTTATAGTGGCGAAAGCGGAACTTGGAACCAAGCGCACCGATCCGGAAACCGGCAAGAAGTTCTACGACCTGAACCGGGATCCGATCGTTTCCCCTTATACCGGTAAATCCTACCCCCTGTCCTTCTTCGAAGAAACCTCGGCAACCGCCGAAGTCCAGGATGAGGACGAGGTCGCGGAAGTCGATACCGAAAACACCGAAGTCGAACTGGTTTCGCTCGAGGACGCCGATGACGGCGCCTCCGGCGACGATATCCCCGATATCGGCGACGACGATGTCGAAATCGAAGGCGATGACGACGATACGTTCCTCGAAGCTGACGAAGATGACGAAGATGACGACATGAGCGACATCATCGGCGTCACCGGCGACGAGGACGAAGTCTGATCGGACGAATACCGGCCCGGATGACAAAAATGTTCCGGGCCGAATTTTTTAGGCTTGCCATCTGCGAAAACCGCAAGTATGAAGCCGCCACTCCAGAGGAAACGCCCTCCGGAGTATCCCAGGACCGGCCAGGCCGGACCACCTTGATGGGGCTATAGCTCAGCTGGGAGAGCGCTTGCATGGCATGCAAGAGGTCAGCGGTTCGATCCCGCTTAGCTCCACCAAATCTTCCAGGATACAGCACAGCAGGCATTCCAGGTCAGTGTAGCTGACATTTTTCCGCAATGGCGCAGTTGCCGCTTTGCCAGCGGCGAAAAGCGGGTTTTTATAGCGGTCGCCGAAGTCAGCCGATTCGGCGCTTCCCGGACCCGAACCCATGACACGAGCAAGACGCCGCCGCATCATCAGAACCCGCAGGACCGCGACCGGATTGGCGCTGGTCGGCTCGATTTCCTTTCTGGCCGGAATGACGGATGCGACCGGACTGCTTCTGACCGGCGATTTCGTATCCTTCATGACCGGCAATACGACGCGGGCGGCGCTGGCGCTGAGCAGCGGCGATCTCAGGCATGCTGCCGTGCTATTGTCGGCCATCATCGTCTTCGTGCTCGGCAATGCCGCCGGCATTGTCGTTGCGCACCGGGCCGAACGGCGCATCTTCGTCGTCCTCAGCTGCGTCAGCCTGATGCTGGCGCTGGCCTCGATGATGACGCTGCAGGACCTGTTGATGACGCGTTTCTACATGATCGTTCTCGCAATGGGCATGGTGAATGCGGCGGTCGAGCATATTGAAGGGCTGCCGATCGGCCTGACCTATGTGACCGGCGCCCTGTCGCGCTTCGGCCGCGGCATCGGCCGCTGGATCATTGGCGACCGGCGTCTCGACTGGACGATCCAGATCGTGCCGTGGGGCGGCATGGTGCTCGGCGCCATCAGCGGAGCCGTCATGACGCATCGCATGGGCGCGCAGGCGCTATGGCTGGTCTCGATCTTCGCGATGGCGCTCGCGACCGTGGCCCTCTTCATCCCCCGTCCGCTGCAGCGACGTTTCAACCAGAAGATCGCGTCTCCCCAGCCGCAACAGGTGCGCTTCCGATAACGGCGATTATCCCGATCGTTCTCGAATCGGCTAGGAAGGCAAGACATTCTCTTGCCGGGAGTTGAACTTGTTCGTCTTGTCGAAGCTTGTCTGGATCCTTGCCCAGCCTTTTTCGCTGGCCTTCTTCGGCGCCCTGCTTGCCCTGGTCGCCGGGCTTCTGCGTTGGCGCCTGCTCAGCGCGCTCGGCGCGGCAGGGGCCGTCTCTATCCTCTTCGTTACGCTGTACACGACATCAGGCAATTATCTGCTGCAGCAACTGGAGGAACGCTTTCCGCGGCCGGCCGCCGATCCTGAAGACGTCAAATGCATGATCGTGCTCGGCGGTGCGTTCCAGAACGAGGTGAACACCGCGCGTCACGGCATCGAGTTCGCCGATGGTGCGGATCGCTTTATCGAGGCCTTGCGCCTGGCGCAGAAATACCCGCAATCCCGCATCCTTGTGTCGGGTGGCGACGGGTCGCTCTCGGGAACCTACGAAGGGGACGCGGTCGCTTCCAGGCGCTTCTTCCCGCTCTTCGGCGTCGGCAGGGAGCGTCTCGTCGAGGAGGCCCAGTCGCGCACGACCTACGAGAACGCACGCAACACGAAGGAATTCCTCGCCCAGCAGGGCCTTTCGGATTGCCTGCTGATTACCTCGGCCTTCCACATGCCGCGCTCCGTCGGCCTCTTCCGCAAGCTCGGTATCGAGATCGTGCCCTGGCCGACGGATTACCGCACGACCGGCAATGTTGCGCTCGGCCTGGATTTCACCCAGCCGAGCCTGAACGGCCAGAACCTCGGGACCGCCATTCGCGAATGGTATGGCCTCGCCGGCTACTATCTCGTCGGCCGTACCTCGGCGCTCTTTCCGGGTTGAGGCCTACTTCTTGGAAATCGTGACGAATTTGGTTCCCCGCACGCGGGTGGTGACGACGCAAGGGTCGCCGCCGGTACGATCGCAGAAGCGCGGGTTCATTTTCATGGCGAGCACCATATTGCCGAAGCGCTGGACGAAGTCGTAGCCGAAGATCTGCGCGGTCGCGATCATGAAATATCCGCCTTCGGCCACCTGCAGATAAAAATTGTAGGTGCAGCCGTCTTCGTTGCATTGCGGACCCTTCTGGCCGTCGCAGGTGAGTTCGCCCTCGTTGACGACAGCGTCCATCAGTCCGTCATTGTTGATGTCCTGACGGATAAGAAAACCGTCGCCGAAGGAAGCTTCGGTGCATTGCTGCTGAAAATGCTTCTTTTCATAGATCTCCGGGTCGGAGATCAGCGATTGCTGTGCGAAGGCCGCGACCGGCGTGACCAGCAGCAAAATGACGTTCAGGAGGATGGGCAGCAGCGTCTTCAAGGCTTTCCTCTCATGGATAAAGGCTCTCTGGCCTTCCATTCTCCATGCGCCGCCTTGCGCCGCCCTTGCCGCAGTGATTCAGTAAATCCCGTTCTGCCGGTCTGGAGGCTTCGATGTCATTGCTCGTCTATCTCGATTATGCCGGCATCGCCCTCTTTGCCGCGACCGGCGCTCTGGCCGCCTCGCGCAAGCAGCTCGATCTGATCGGCTTCCTGTTCTTCGCGATCGTGACGGGGACGGGCGGCGGCACCGTGCGCGATATTATTCTGGGTCGCGTACCGGTCTTCTGGGTGCTGAACCCCTTTTATATCGTCATCTGCTGTCTCGCAGGGGTCGTCGTCTTCTTCACCGCCCACCTGCTGGAATCGCGCTATCGCCTGCTGATCTGGCTCGATGCGGTCGGTCTTGCCGCCTATTGCGTGCTTGGCGCCGCCAAGGGGCTGGCCGCGACCGGCTCGCCGACGATCGCCATCGTCACCGGCGCCCTGACGGCGACCTTCGGCGGCATTCTGCGCGATCTGCTGGCCAATGAGCCTTCGGTGCTGCTGCGGCCCGAAATTTATGTGACGGCAGCATTGGTGGGGGCCGGTGTCTTTACCGGCGCCAACGCCCTCGGTGCGGAACTTTATATCGCATCGGCATGTGGCGTCGCGGCCGCCTTCGCGGTGCGCGGCGGCGCCCTGTGGTTCGGCTGGACGTTTCCGACCTACAAGCACAAGCCCGGCCGGCACCCCGATGACGTGATGTGAGAGGTCAGCTCTGCTTCTGCCGCAAGCGGATCACCACGTCGACATGGGCGATTTCCATGCCTTCGGGCGGTGGCGGCAGGTTGTCGATGGTCAGATTGCTGATCGGGATATCGAGCACCTCGTTTTCGCCTTCGACGAAAAAGTGATGGTGGTCGGAGACATTGGTGTCGAAATAGGTCTTGGCGCTCTCGACGGCGAGAACGCGGATCATGCCTGCTTCGGTGAACTGGTGCAGCGTATTGTAGACGGTGGCCAGCGAAACCGGCACGCCGGCGGCAACGGCTTCCTCGTGCAGTTCTTCGACGGTCAGATGCCTGTCGCCCTTGGCAAAAAGGAGATCGCCAAGCGCGACGCGCTGGCGGGTGGGACGCAGGCCGGCGGTGCGCAGCCTTACCTCTATGGCGATCGGGGCCTCACCCGTCATCAACACCAACTCCGGTTATTCTGGCATAAAGCAATCAGGTTTCCTCAAAGCGATATAACTTTTGCGCAAAAGCGTTTCAATAGTTCAATGGGGACAAGGAGGCTCAAAAGGCCGCAAAAACGGGCTTTTGACGCAAATAGGTCTGGTCGCGGCCTTGGCCTTCCTGTATGCGACCACCAAATATTGGCTCAGGCCCGGTCGGGACCTCAAAAAAGAAGCCGCCATGCTTGCGCTTCATTTTCTGAGGAACTTGGACTAAAGACACACATCCATCGCAAGAACGCGGGGGGAAACAGAGATTTATGACAACCAGACAGTCTAGTTACTCGTACGAAGAACTCATCGCCTGCGCACATGGTGAACTGTTCGGGCCTGGCAATGCGCAATTGCCTTTGCCGCCCATGCTGATGGTTCACCGCATCACGGATATTTCCGAAACGGGCGGCGCCTTCGACAAGGGCTATCTGCGGGCCGAATACGACGTTCGCCCGGACGACTGGTATTTCCCCTGCCATTTCGAAGGCAACCCGATCATGCCGGGTTGCCTTGGCCTGGACGGCATGTGGCAGCTGACCGGCTTCTTCCTCGGCTGGCTCGGCGAAGAAGGCCGCGGCATGGCGCTTTCGACCGGCGAAGTGAAATTCAAGGGCATGGTCCGCCCGCACACGAAGCTGATTGAATACGGGATCGACTTCAAGCGCGTCATGCGCGGCCGTCTGGTGCTCGGCACCGCCGACGGCTGGCTGAAGGCGGATGGCGAAACCATTTACCAGGCGACCGATCTTCGTGTCGGTCTCTCGAAAGACAAGACGGCCTGAAAACCGCGTTTCGAGCGGCTCACGAAAACAACAAAGGTTTGATCAGATGAGACGGGTAGTTGTCACGGGTCTAGGTGTCGTGTCTTCGATCGGAAACGACGCGGCCGAAGTTACCGAATCCTTGCGGCAGGCAAAGTCGGGCATTTCTTTCTCCAGCGATTTCGCCGAGCACGGCTTCAAGTGCCAGGTTTGGGGCAGCCCCAAGCTCGGCGCCGATAAGCTCGCCGAACTGGTTGACCGCCGCGCCATGCGTTTCCTGTCGCAGGGTGGCGCCTGGAACCATGTCGCCATGAAGCAGGCGATCGCCGATTCCGGCCTGGACGAGAAGGATTACAGCGAAAACGAACGCGTCGGCATCATCATGGGCTCCGGCGGTCCGTCCACGCGCACGCTCATCGAGGCGGCCGAGATCACCGTCAAGAACAACAGCCCGAAGCGCATCGGCCCCTTCGCCGTGCCGAAGGCCATGTCGTCCACCGCGTCGGCAACGCTTGCCACCTGGTTCAAGATCCACGGCGTCAACTATTCGATCTCGTCTGCCTGCTCCACCTCGGCGCATTGCATCGGCAATGCCGTGGAAATGATCCAGTGGGGCAAGCAGGACATGATGTTTGCCGGCGGTCACGAAGATCTCGACTGGACCATGTCGAACCTCTTCGACGCCATGGGCGCCATGTCTTCCAAATATAACGACACGCCGGAAACGGCCTCGCGCGCCTATGATGCCAGCCGCGACGGTTTCGTCATCGCCGGCGGCGCCGGCGTCCTCGTCCTCGAGGAGCTGGAGCATGCCAAGGCGCGCGGCGCCAAGATCTATGCCGAAATCATCGGCTACGGCGCGACCTCCGACGGTTACGACATGGTTGCCCCCTCGGGCGAAGGTGCGATCCGCTGCATGCGTCAGGCGCTTTCGACCGTGAAGGGCGATGTCGACTACATCAATACGCACGGCACCTCGACGCCGGTTGGCGACAGCAAGGAAATCGGCGCCATCCGCGAAGTCTTCGGCGAAAAGATGCCGCATATCCAGTCCACCAAGTCGCTCACGGGCCACTCTCTGGGCGCTGCCGGTGTCCAGGAATCGATCTACTCCCTGCTGATGATGCAGGAAGGCTTCATCGGCGAAAGCGCCCATATTACGGAACTCGATCCGGAATTCGAAGGTGTGCCGATCGTCCGCAAGCGCATCGACAACGCCAAGATCGACATCGCTCTTTCCAACTCCTTCGGCTTCGGCGGCACCAACGCCACGCTCGTATTCCAGCGCTATAACGGATAACAACATGACGGGAATCATGCAGGGTAAGCGCGGCCTCATCATGGGCGTCGCAAACAACCACTCGATCGCCTGGGGGATTTCGAAGGCGCTCGCAGCCCAGGGCGCGGAACTTGCTTTCACCTTTCAGGGCGAGGCGCTCGGCAAGCGCGTCAAGCCGCTTGCCGCCGAACTTGGCTCCGACTTCCTGCTTCCTTGCGATGTCGAGGATATTGCTTCGGTCGATACCGTCATCGACACGATCAAGGAGCGCTGGGGCAAGCTCGATTTTATCGTCCATGCCATCGGCTTTTCCGACAAGAACGAGCTGAAGGGCCTTTACGCCGATACGACGCGCGAGAATTTCAGCCGCACCATGGTCATCTCCTGTTTCTCCTTCACGGAGATTGCCAAGCGTTGCGCGCCGCTGATGGAAGATGGCGGCGCCATGCTGACGCTGACCTATAACGGCTCCACCCGCGTCATTCCGAACTACAATGTCATGGGTGTCGCAAAGGCCGCACTGGAAGCCTCCGTGCGTTATCTGGCGGCCGACTACGGTCCGCGCGGCATCCGCGTCAACGCCATCTCCGCAGGCCCGATCCGCACGCTCGCCGGCGCCGGCATTTCCGATGCGCGCGCCATCCTGTCATGGAACCAGCGCAATGCGCCGCTGCGCAAGACCGTCACCATCGATCAGGTCGGCAGCTCGGCGCTCTACCTTCTGTCCGATCTGTCGACCGGCGTGACCGGAGAAATTCATTTCGTCGATGCCGGCTACAATATCACGTCGATGCCGACGCTGGAGACGCTGCGCAAGGCGGACGTCGAGTAGCGCGACCAAGCTTCAAAGGAAAAGGCGGCCATTGGCCGCCTCAGACTGCTGACAAACCCCTGGCTTCGTTCAGGGGTTTGTGATTCATTGGGACATGTTGAAGAAACCCGCTCCTGAACAGACGGCGCTCGAGATGGTGACGCTCGATCAGCTGGTTCCGAAG
>NZ_JBHSOR010000050.1:0-577 GCF_042656325.1 Rhizobium sp. GCM10022189 | reverse complement strand
TGCCCGAGATCCGCGGCCGCGACATCGCGATGATCTTCCAGGAGCCGATGAGTTCGCTGAACCCGGTCATGACGATCGGCGACCAGATCGGCGAGGCGATCAAGCTGCATGAGAAGATGAGCCGCGAGCAGCGCCGCGCCCGCATCATCGAGCTTCTGAAACTGGTCGGCATTCCCAATCCGGAGGGGCGGCTTGACGCCTATCCGCACCAGTTTTCCGGCGGCATGCGCCAGCGCGTGATGATCGCCATGGCGGTCGCCTGCAATCCGAAGCTGCTGATCGCCGACGAGCCGACGACGGCGCTCGACGTTACCATCCAGGCCCAGGTGCTCGACCTGATGGCCAGGGTGCGCAAGACGCTGAATACCGCGGTCCTCTTGATCTCGCACGATCTCGGCGTCATCGCCGAGGTCTGCGACCGGGTGATCGTCATGTATGCCGGCCGGGTCGTCGAGGATGCCGATGTCCGCTCGATCTTCGCCAATCCCAGCCACCCCTATACACGCGGCCTGCTCAAATCCATCCCGCGCCTCGATGACGATCAGAAGCGCCTCTACCAGATCCCCGGTTCGGTGCC